>SLOR01000056.1 GCA_007132395.1 Bacteroidales bacterium | reverse complement strand
CATTTTCCTGTAAGGAGGCAGAGAATTCTTCGATTCCAGTAATAGATATTGCAGGTAATACAGATAACTTCAAGCAGTTCAATCTCTCTGATCTTGCATGCAACGTGGAGTATGTCGTTTTGGAAAGCATTCCCAAAGCAATGCTCATAGGAATAAGTTTTCTTGACATTTCTGAAGATTATATTCTTGTGTCAGACAGGGATAAATGCCTTCTTTTCAATCGCAGCGGAAACTTCATTTCAGGAATTGGAAGTAAAGGCAGAGGTCCCGGAGAAAACAACTTTTTCACCCAGGTAAAGATTTTTGGTGATAGAATCTTCCTGCCCGATGGAAGAACCAGCGAAATTAACATATTTAACACTAAAGGTGAATTTCTCAAAACTTTTAAATCGCCCGGTGCTTTTGCAAATGCAAATTATCATAATTGGATTGTATTGACTGATACTACCTACCTTGTCCAAATACCAGATGATGCCGACAATGCGAAATACAGTATAGCCTTAATAAATGATCAAGGAGAAATTCTTAAGGGTTTTACCATTAAAGCTTATTTTAATGATCATGAAGCTGCTTATTCTTTGCGTAGAATTGCTACTTTTTATAAGCAAAAGGATAAGATATTCTTCAAGGAATTATTGAATGATACAATTTGGCAGGTTGATGAAAACAGTATTGAGCCTAAATATGTAACAAACCTGGGTAAAAATGAGTTCTCGTTTGATTATAAGACCCTTTCGGGGATGTCTTTCCTTGAAAAAATATTAGAATCAGTTCGTGCATCAATTATTTTTGAATCAAACTCATATATCTCCTTCATTGTAAATTTGGGCAGGAAATATAATCTTGATATAGACAAGGTAGTTACAGGCCCCGGGGGATTGGAACAGATGGGCAGACACCAGATTATCGGCTTATATGACAAGCAAAATGATGAATTCTTTCTTGTTGCTCCAAGTAACGTTGACCACCAGATTGAACCCACCGGTATCAAAAATGATATTGATGGCGGAATAAACTTCATGCCCAGGTATGCTGTAAATGACACGCTCATTGTTGGCTGGTTTGAAGCATTTGAGTTAAAGATGTATGTTGCTTCTGAAACATTCAAAAACTCTACACCCAAATACCCAGAAAAGAAAGAGGAACTTGAGAAACTGGCAGCCAGCCTTGATGAAAATGACAACCCGGTGTTAATGCTCATAAAATTAAAGCAATAGTTTTATTTATTCAATTAGATCCTCCTGTACTTTGACAACCTTTGATAATCAACAAGAAATCCATAACCGGTAAAAGAAACAATATGAACAAGGCAATTAAAATACTAATAGGAAGCTACATGTTGGGTCTGTTTTCATGTAGTTATGAAGGATCACAATTGCATGACACTCTACCAAAACTAAAAATTGAAGAGGCATTTTCTCAAAAAAAATACATTAAGCTCAGTGAATTTACACAGGGAGATATTGAATATATCATGCTTGAAACAACAGGGGAATCATTAATTGGCCCTCATCCCCGGTTTTATGCTGATAATAAGCACATTCTCGCATTAACTTATAATCAGATGCTGGTTTTTGACCGCAATACCGGTCAATTTATCAGACAGATTGGTAGTCAAGGACGTGAACCTGGTGGTTACATGAGTACCCTATTTACATATCCCTACGATGAATCGATGAATTTATTGTTTGCCCAGGGTTGGAAGCAAGGAACATATTTAGCTTATGACATTTACGGAAACCTTAAAACCCAATTTACCCCACGGGAGGGTAATATTTCGATGGCACCTATGAATGACACTTCATATGTAGCTTATATCAAGAATTTTTCCGGAACCGAAAAAGAAAAACTTGTTGTTTATAATAATCAAAACAACAAAATTAGAACCTTTCCTAATTACCGGGAGGCAGAAAAACCCGAGAATGAAATGTTCTGGTTACCAACCCAGGGATGGTTTTATAGATATAATGACAAACTATGCTTTTACGAGCTCTACACCGATACTATTTTTCAGGTAACAGTAGATGAATTGATTCCCAGGTTTGTTTTTGATCTGGGTGATTTTGCACCACCATATGAGAAACAAAGCCTTGGTGAATTTATCAGAGATGAACTTAAAAATTATTATCAACCAGCAATGATCTTTGAAACACGCAATTATGTTGTCTTTCAAATTCTGCATGAGAGAATGACTCACCTGGTTACATATAACAAAGAAACAGAAGAGATCGCTTTCGCGGAAAGTGCTGAAGGCTTTGAAAATGATCTGGACAACTTCATTCCGATGAATTATAACTTCCTAAACAGTTACGGTGAATTAATTGGTTTCGCTGAAGCCTATAAAATCCAACAATGGTTTGAAGATAATCCTGATAAAGCAGCCAAGCTTCCTCCACATTTAAAGAGACTGGAAAATCTTACTGAAAACGACAATCCGGTTGTAATGATTGCAAAACTCAAAGAATAATAAGGTTACCGGTTACTTAGTCATCATATTTCCAGATTCTGATTATTCGGTATCAACGTTATTAAATGCTTCAATCGACTAAAAACAAAAATATGCCCGCAAATAGAAAAATGCCATACCACTGCAGGATTTCATGCAGAACAGGTTTATTAATGAGTCTGATTTTCTTGATCATATTATCATGCAAATCCCGAAAAGAACCAGGTGTTATTACAATTAATCCGCTGAACCTGACTGAAAGAGAAGTAAGGCTTTCAGATTTCACCGATGATATGACCTACATCCCCGTTGACAATGAAATACTTTTCCAGCATCCCAATAGGATTGAAACAACTGAAGAATTATTCATTATGGCGACTTTTCCTACAGGTGTAAAGGTTTTTGACCGGAAGGGAAAATTTCGCAATAGAATTGGAGCAAGGGGAAGAGGTCCTGGCGAATATCATACTTCAGGATCCGATTTTACAATCGATCGGAACAATGGGCTAATATATATTCTGGACAGGAAGAATATTATTGTATATAATTTCAGGGGATTATTTATAAAAGAATTCTCGATAGAAGAATTCGACAGCTATTTTACAGATATTCAATTTCAAGATGGAAAAATCTATTTGGCCGGTTTCAGAGAAATGGGATTTGCAAAATATGACTGGTTGGTAATTGATACTTTGGGCAACCTAATTGCTAAGAAAAAAAACCATGTACCAGGATTTTTGACTGGCCTTGGTGCAAGAGGCGGGTTTTTTCTGTCTAATGCAAATCTACACTACTGGAACAATTACAACGATACGATTTTCGTCATACACGAAGATGATCATTATCCATTGATATTCATTGAACAAGGTGATTTCAGGGAACCCACTGAGGATTATCCTTTAGAAGATTTTTTAAAGTATT
>SLOR01000169.1 GCA_007132395.1 Bacteroidales bacterium | reverse complement strand
CTTCGCGGTTCAGAGGTTTGGTAAGATACTCATCGAGACCCATACGCATGTATTTTTCCCGGTCTCCTTCAAAAGCGTTGGCGCTGAGGCCTATAATGGGAGGCAGGTCGGGGTGTTGTTCCTTGAGGTGCCGGGTGGCTGTAATGCCATCCATCACTGGCATTTGTATATCCATCAGAATTAAATCGAACATTCCGGGCCTGTATTTATCAAGAGCAACAGCACCATTGTCTGCTATTTCTACCTTATGCCCAAATCCTTTAAGCAGCAGTGAGATAACCTTTTGGTTTATGGCTTTGTCTTCTACCAGCAGGATGTTGAGTTTATGGGGCTCTGCAAAACTATCGATGGGATTATCCGGGGTTATTTCCTTGCTGCCGGCATCTTTAGCCATAAATGTAAACCAAAATGTGCTGCCGTCACCTTTACGGCTTTCAACACCAATTTCGCCCCCGTGCATTTGTGCCAGTTCCTTGCAAATGGATAATCCCAGACCAGTACCTTCATAATCCCTGAAGTCGCTTTGATGAATCTGTGCAAAGGGTTTAAATAAGGCTTTTTGCTGTTCTTCTGAAATGCCAATACCCGTATCTTTTATGGAGATGCGTATGCACACTTCGTCGTTTGTGTCATTTTGGGGTAATCGTTCTGCTTTGAACTGAATCTTCCCTTCCGGAGTAAACTTAAGGGCATTGGACAACAGGTTGCTGATAATCTGCTGGATTCGGGTTTTGTCAGCAGATAAGTATTCAGGGATGTCAGGGGCGATATAGCTTTCGAAAATCAGCTTATCGTTAAACATACCCTTAAACATATTGTGGGTGTAGGATTTGAGTTGGGAAAACATAAAGGTACTCTTGGTGAGTTGTAGTTTTCCGGCTTCAATTTTCGAATAATCCAGTACCTGGTTGATGATTTCACGCAGATTCTCTCCCGACTGCCTGAGAATACCGATATAGTCTTTCTGCTCGTGGTTAAGAGGTGTTTGAGCCAGAATGTCAACGATACCGATTACGCCACTCAAAGGTGTGCGGATTTCATGGCTCATATTGGCCAGGAAGTTTTGCTTGAATTGAATAATCTCTCCCTGCTCTTCAATTTTTTTCAATTTCTCACTGAGCTCCTTTTGCGAAAGAGCCAGCAATTCATTTTTTCTTTTTATTTCATCATTGGAAAGGGTGAGGTGCTGATTTACCCGCAGCAATTCCCGGGTTCTTTTGTTTACAAGATGTTTTTGAGAAATACTGAAAACCAGTAATGTAAGAAATGTGATTCCGGAAATCAAAAAAATCAAACGGTTGCGGATAAAAAAGCTGACAAGGGTCCTCTCATCATACACTCCCAGCCAGCGGTCGTGGATTTCCTGGTACTGTCCATCAGCTTTTATTATATGTAAACCCGCATTAAGAATGTAAAGCAGGTTTTCGTTTTCCCTCATTACCACCATGGAGTAATCTTTGGGTGAAAATCTTAAACCCGCCGGTCTAACTTGTCTCAGTTCATTTTCGCGTATGCTGTAAAGCCCGGGAAGCTTAAGCAGTGCGGCATAATCAAGGGTGCCGTCTTCAACCATTTGGAGCGCTTCTCTCACGGTGGAAACTTCAATGAGTTCAATATCCATATCAAGGTTGTACAAATGTTCAGCAATGATATCGGCTGTTTGTACCACTACTTTCTTTCCCCTTAAATCTTCCAGGGAATTGATATAGATGTTTCCTCTTGTAAAGATATCGCCTGTTGATACACTGTGGCGAGAGGAATACCCATAAATTTCTGCTCTTTCTTCCGAAAAAAACATGCCTGATATGGCATCAATCTCTCCTGTTTCCAGCCCCTGGCGGATTATATCCCACCTGTCCTGACGTATTTCTACCTCCAGGCCCATAGCCTCTCCTACAGCTCTGGCGATATCTATATTAAACCCGGCAGGCTGGCCTTGCTCATCTATAAAGCTATAGGGCGGATAATTGATGTCATCGCCAATTATGATTATTCCGGGCTGATACAGCAAGTCTGCTTTATGCTGGCCTGTGGCCTGTGTGAAGCAAAAGATATGGAAAAACAGTACTGCGTATTTGCACGTTTGTAGTACATATTTGAAATTTATCCGATGAATCCTGCGGTATAGGTATGCCATAGTTTGCGTTTTGTTAGAGAGCATTTTAACAAAACCCTTTAAGGCTTTGATTTGTGTGTTTTACGGTCTTGGCAAAATATTTCCTTCGTTAGTAAAAGTAATCTTATCCGGGGATATGTGTTTAGGGGGATTACGGAGTTTTAAGAAAAATTGGCAAGGGTATTTACCCAAAAAAAGTTGAAGGTTATGATATGATTATACATTTTTGCCACTTAAACGTATCCGTACTTATTGATGTATTCAATAGCGAGCTGAAAGCCCAGCTAAATTCAGCCCAGTGGCATCGCCCTGGGATTTAAATTGCAAATCATCATCGGGCGCCCTCTCGCTAGAATCGAGACACGGTGTAAGGGCAAATCAAAAAACAAACAGTCACAATTATTATTGATGAGCTGCCCTTTCAGGGCGCAAATGATTTCACTTTATCCTTTCCCGTTGCCGTTGGGCTGAAGTAAATTGTCCTTTCAGGACGCTCTTTCTGTTTCGAAATACAAAATTGTATTGGTGGCAGATTGCGAATAATCATATTCTATAATGACAAGCGTGCCACAAGGATTCCCGTAACGCGCCCCATCGGCGCAAGGTAGTCGCTCAGAGGTACAGGGCTGATTTCCACCCGGTGGGTGCGTGTGGACGCGTGAAGCAGGTGGAGCCTGCCTTCGTGATGTATGGCAAAACCTGTATGTGAAACATCCAGGCCGCCGATATTGGTGGTAAAGGCAATGATGTCGCCATTTTTAATCTTGTCTTCCATGAGATGAATTTCTTCTTTCGGTATATAGTTGTACTCATAGGTAGAAATCCGCTCCTCTGCTTTTTTTATTTGCTCCACATACTTTTTGTTTTCCAGCTGGCGGTAAAGATGGGGATTGCGGCTCATAAAATACACTTCAGCGTCAAAAGGTTCGCTGCCCAGCTCATCACTGATGATTTTTATGAAGCCTTTTTCCTGGTTTGCATGCAGCCATTCACTAAAATAATGTAGCCTTGAAGGATAGCCTTGTGGAGAACCTTCGCGGTAACGCAGGCAGGATAGCATATGGGTGAAATGGCTAAAGTCTGCTTGGCCGTCTTTTATTACCATCGTAATGGCCAGCACATACTCCACAAAGGTGGTGCAATCCATTCCCTGCAGGTTTACCACCAGCTGCTCCTTACCTGGTATTTCCAGGGTATGGGCTACATAGGGCGTTGCCAGGAAATGGCTGCCAATGATAATGATAAGTTCATCAAGGGGGGCTTTTGCTG
>SLOR01000292.1 GCA_007132395.1 Bacteroidales bacterium | reverse complement strand
TTTACAAGTGGCGCCAGCGCTATGGGGGTATGGATGCCAATGAGCTAAAAAAAATCAAACTATTGGAGGAAGAAAATGCCAGGCTCAAGCGCATGTATGCCAATCTTGCCCTGGAGCTGGAAACCGCCAAATACATCATCGAAAAAAAGCTTTAAAGCCCTGCCAGAAACGTGCAATTATTGCATCCCTTAAACAGGAACGGCCTAAAGACATCAGCAGGGCGTGTCGGTTGTTAAAAACCAGCCGCAGCAGTATAGCTTATAAATCTGTAAAAGATGATAGTTTTATTATCGAACGCTTAGAGCAGTTGGTTGCAGAGCATCCCCGTGAGGGTTTTTGGAAGAGCCATTACCGCATAAGGAATGCAGGCGAAATAATCAACCACAAGCGCTTGCACAGGGTCTACAAGCAGCTGGGTCTGCCATTGCGCAGAAAGACCAAAAAGCGTCTTCCTGCAAGGGTAAAAGAACCCCTGGAGGTACCCGTAAGCTTCACCCATACCTGGAGTATGGATTTTATGACAGATACCATTGCCGGCTCAGGCAAGTTCAGAACATTTAATATAATAGATGATTACAACCGCGAAGTGTTATTTATTGAAACAGACTATTCCTTGAAAAGCAGCCGGGTAATCTGGGTGTTACGCCACCTGGTAAGCAGGCACGGAAAGCCCCGGAGAATTCGTATGGATAACGGACCTGAATTTATAGCAAAATTAGCTCAACAGTGGAGCGAGGCCAATGAGATTGAGTTCAAATACATTCAGCCGGGTAAGCCCACCCAGAATGCATATGTAGAGCGATTTAACAGGTCTTTTCGCGATGGAGTGCTGGATGCATTTCTGTTTAATGATATTGATCAGGTAAGAGATATTATCGCAGATTGGGTAAAGGATTATAATCATGACAGGCCTCATGAATCGCTGGGAAATATATTGCCCGTTGCATACAGAAAGAGAAACCATACCACCCCTAATGTGTGGAGTGTAGCGAAGGCGTAGCCGAAGCGTAACGGAGCACATTAGGGGTGGTAAAACAAGAATAACCTTTGAATAATACAATTAAACTAAATGAAAAAATCTACTTTTATAGTGTACTAAAAAAGGGAAGCCTACAACATGCCTATGGCAATGCTGTATCGTTTACCACACTTGCCGCCCCGGAGCCACCTGCCATAACCACAACCGATGTTGCTGAAACAGAACAGCTTACTGCCAGATCAGGCGGGAATATAACCGATGATGGGGGTGCAGTGGTAACAGCACGCGGAGTGTGCTGGAGTACCAGTGAGAACCCCACTTTAGAGAACAACCTGGGGTTTACTGTGGATGGTGCCGGTGTCGGTGTATTTATAAGCCATCTGAGGGGGTTGATGCCCGAAACCACCTACTACGTGCGGGCCTGCGCCACCAACAGTGAGGGTACGGCATATGGTAACCCGGTGGGCTTCCAAACCCGTGAGCGCACCATCACCTATGGCCAGGGACTTACCGATATTGACGGCAACGTATACACTACCGTTATCATAGGTGAGCAGGAGTGGATGGCCCAAAACCTTCGCACCACCCGGTATGATGATGGCACAAGTATTCCTGCGGGCCATTCTGACGCCCAATGGATGAGCCTTACAACGTACTACAGCTACTACTGGACCAGCACAGAGCAAGATGTAAGCCAGGCTGGAGGGATGGGGCGTTGCAAAAGACAACATAACAGAGTTAGGCTGGAATCAGGATATGACGTATGGTTCTTTAAAAATAACCGCTCTGCCTGGTATACATTACTCGGGAAGGAGCCACAAGGACCGAAACAAAACCCTTTGGGCCTCTTTTGCAGTTAAAGGTGCGGAAAAAAATATTTTTATTAGTGGGGATACCGGTTATGGCAAGCATTTGAAAGATATAGGAGAAGAATATGGCCCCTTTGATCTGGCTTTTGTGGAAATAGATGGTTGGAATAAAGGATGGCCTTTGACCCACCTTTTCCCGGACGAGTTAATTCAATTATGCAAGGATATAGGTGCAAAGCTTATGTTCCCCATTCATTGGGCTACCTTTGATTTAGCGCTACATCCCTGGGATGCATCTATGCGGATGGTAGCTGATTTGGCTGCAGAAAATGATATCGAACTGGTCACACCTATTTTGGGAGAAAAAGTAATCCCGGGTTTGAGTCCAACAAATAACTGGTGGGAAATTCCTCCCGCAGACATATAACGGGTAGTGCTTTGCTTATGGGTTTTCTGCCTGTAATGTTTTCACCGAATTTTTTCCCTTACCCTCCTTTCCTGCGGGCAGGCCAACAGTCGTAAATCCCTGTCGCATCTCTGCTCTCATATACTCCCTATACACTGTTCTGTTTTTCAAAAGGGGGAGGATGCAAACCTTTTTGCATAAAATCCACATAGAGCGAAAGCAATCGACTATATGTCGAAAAAAAACAAACATGCAATGCCTGCACATTGGAAAAATGTGTTTATATTGCGGGTGGAAAACAGAAATGCTGAAAATCAGTAACAATATCACTTCGGTGGAAATAGGTATAGTTGCTTTTGGGAGGGGTATAAACATGTTGGCGGCAAGCTAAAAACTGAAACTAACATGAAAATTGAATTTAAAGAAGAACAAAAGTTCACGCAATGGTGGTTGTGGTTGCTTTTACTACCCATCGGATTTTTGCCGATGATTGGAATTTATAAACAAATTATAATGGGAGAGCCTTTTGGCGGCAATCCAATGTCCAACACAGGACTAGTGGTTTTCGCAGTTTTTATTTTTTCATTGGTAGGACTGTTAATTCTCATAAAACTGAAAACTACTATTGACACGAATAAAATTGAAATGAATTTCTTTCCATTCGTAAGAAGAACAATTAAATGGACTGAAATAAAAAAAGCAGAAGTTGTAAACTATGGTTTTGTAGGCGGTTGGGGAATAAGACTTTGGACCCAATACGGAACGGTTTATAACATAAAAGGAAATAAAGGATTGGCGATTGAACTTCTGAATGGTAAGAAATACCTGATTGGAACCCAAAAAGAAACCGAAATGAATGAAATCGTAAAAAATGCCAGTGGGCAACAGCGTGTATAGGAAACAGCGGGTTTGGTGCTAAGCAGAAAGCAAAACAAAGTCAATACATTGAGCAAAAACAATTAATTAAAATAACTCCTGACAATTAAATACTTAAGCTACAATGAAACTTGCATGAGCACTGCGGCTCAAAAAAGACAATGAAAGTATGACCATGCAAGTTTCATCAGACCAGTTAATTAACCTAATTATATTCGAATGAAACAGCCATGCGGGTCGGTTTTAGTTTTTTAAGGGTAGCCCGCACAAAAAGACATGAATATTTCGCTAATTTAGACCGTATTACCTTTAAAAATGCGGTTTATGAAAGAAGA
>SLOR01000078.1 GCA_007132395.1 Bacteroidales bacterium | reverse complement strand
CATTTCTACTTAAAAAAAGTCCCGGGGAGGAATAAACTCCTTTTTTTTTTTTTTTTAAGGATGCACTTCCGGCAAGGGTTGCGCACTCCAAAGTTCAAAAGATTTTATAATATCTGTCATTCCTTTTTCACACTCGCCAAGCATTAGCCTTGCCAGGCCCAGATACCTGATAGCTTCCACATTACAAGGATCATTATTTATTACGTCATAAAATGTGCTTAGGGCTTGATATTGACTGTCATTGCATAACAGGCAAATCCCTTTGAGAACCAAGCAATAATCATTTGAAGGATCAATTTCCCTGACTTTATCAAAATCCCTGATGGCATCATAGAATAATTTTTCATGCATATATAAACGACCTCTTTGCATGTATGCTTCCGAAAAGCCTGTATTTAAGTCAATGGCTTTACAAAAATCGCTAAACCCTTCCTCCATTCTTCCCATCCTTTCATGTATCATTCCCCTGTAAAGATAAGCATCCGCCATTTCCGGACTTGACTCAATAGCACAATCGAACGACAAAAATGCGGCTTGCGCTTCACCCATATTTAGCAAAACTTTTCCTCTGTCAAGTAAAAGCTCGGGGTTACCGCATTTGGGCGCATCTACAAGCAGCATATCAATGATTGCTCCCTGGTAATCCCCAAGCTTTTCCTTTAGCAGCCCCCGTTGATAGTAATGAGCAGTAAGGTCGGGTCTCAATTTCAACAGACTTGTGTAATTCTCTATGGCCGCCTCATATTGATTGAGCTTACAGTTTAAATCTGCCATGAATGCATAAACAAAAAAATACTGTGGCCCGGCTTTTAATGCCTGATTAAAATCAACCATACAGCCCCTGAGGTCTCCCAGGGCTTTTTTACAAAACCCTCTTTGAATAAAATGGTCAGCATCTTGTGGGTTCCTGGTAATCGCCCTGGAATAATAATAAATTGCTTCATCAAAATCGCCCCGGTCTTTAGCGTTTTTGGCCAGAAATGCATCTTTATGGTTTTGCTTCATTGTGAAAAATACTTTAGTTACGAATGATTCTCCCCGAAAGAAGAAGGACAACAGCCCAATCAATTACCCAAACACCAATCTGTTTTACCCCGTATCTTTTCATCACCCCAATTTATGTACAAAAATCATAGCTTTACATCAAGGTTTAAATAAGTATAAATGGTTGAATTAAGGATCGCCTCATAATTTTCTTCATGATTTTCATCGGTATAGTAGCTATAGGTAAGTCCCAGGTGCATACCAGCCGGTTCATAAGCTTTAACAGCATCCATAGGCAGAAGGCACAAAATCACACTGATTGCACTTCTATCTGAAATAACCAGGCTCATGTCATACTTCTCATTGTTTTTCTGATAGTAGCTTATCCCTTCAAACATCTCCTCCCATAACTCTATTACAGAATAGTCCAACGGCTCCATGCTGTCTTTTCTCACTCCACATCTGGCTAAATGGTCTTTAAAAAACTCTCTGACCTTTTCAAGCAGTGGCTCCATCTTATCAAATAGATATCCGCCCACGACACTGCCATCATAGGCGTCAAATACAACAAACAGGTGTTCACAGTCGGCTACCTTTTTACAATAGGGACAAATAGCATATTCGTAATCTTTGGGTTCTTCGCTCATGATAATAGGATTTAGTTGTATTATTTTTTCAGAGAATATAGGTGAGTAGTTTCCGTCAATCACAGCTTTAGTCTTTCAAGGGTTTCCTTATCCAGGGTTTCCCAAGAAAAACCAGACCTGCCGAAATGCCCACAGGTAGCAGTCTTTCGGTAAACAGGCTGCTTGAGTTTAAGCACGTTTATTATACCCTTGGGGGTTAGATCAAATAGTTCTTTTATCCGGGTCAGGATATGCTCTTCACCCACTTTCCCTGACCCGTGAAAATCCAGATTCACGGAAGTGGGTTCTGCAACACCTATGGCATAGGAAAGCTGAACGGTGCATCTTTCGGCAATGCCTGCAGCCACAATATGTTTTGCAACAAAACGAGCCATATATGCCGCTGACCTGTCAACCTTTGATGGGTCTTTGCCACTGAAAGCACCTCCTCCGTGGGGTGCACTCCCACCATAGGTATCCACAATGATTTTTCTTCCTGTAAGCCCGGTATCGGCTGCAGGACCACCCTTAACAAAGCTACCTGAAGGGTTAATAATATATTCGGGTTCATCATCTCCAATATATTCCATTATTATAGGTCGAATGGCATAGTTAATAATCTCCTCTCTAAGGAATTCATTTACATATTGCCCTTCATAGTATTCAAGGTGCTGGGCAGACACCAGCACTTTATCAATTCCCATAGGCTTTCCGTTTTCATAAACAACAGTTACCTGCGATTTGGCATCGGGCAATAACCATGGAAGGCTTCCGCTTTTACGCAGAAACGCAAGTCTCTCTACTATCCTGTGGGCAAGCCATACAGGCAAAGGCATCAAATCAGCTGTTTCATTGCAGGCGTAACCGAACATCATTCCCTGGTCACCTGCACCTCCATCTTTCACGCTTGTGTTAATCTCTGTACTTTGCTCATGTATCAGCAAATGATAATCTGCCTGCTTCACGTCAAACCCGATTTCTTTACCTGTGTAGCCGATATCCTCTATAACCTGTTTTGCAATTGCAACAGCATCTATTGCCTTTGGTGATGAAGTTTTTACTTCTCCGGCAATGGTGAGATGCTGTTGAGTAATAAGGCATTCCACTGCAACCCTGGCATCGGAATCATTCTCCAGGTATGCATCGAGAATGGCATCTGAAATCTGATCACAAATTTTGTCGGGATGTCCTTCTGATACGGACTCAGACGTAAATAGCGTTTTTAAATTTTTCATTGTTGTTATGGATTATAGGTTAAATAATGAAATCTGCGAATACAGATTAATAACTTTCAAAGGCAAAGCCCTGAACCATAACACCATAAAACGATAAAGAGGGGAAAGAATGCACTTTAGTTTGACAGGGTGCCCTCATCGTTTTACCACCGTGGCCTCGCGGCTCGGTTGGTATCCATTTAAGGATTCTTGATGTTGATACAAAACTATTAAAAAAAAATTACCCGGCAAGGTAATTCGAAAAAAGTTCAATAATATTGCACTTCAGGCAAAAAGAAATTGCAAATGATAATAGATAAAGGTTTAAGCGAAACAGAGCCCATCTTAACTCCAGAAAATTTTGTTGAATATTTCCCTGGCGAAATTACAACACGACTTAAAAGCTATCATTCTGCATTGATTTGCTTCGACCCGGAATGCTATAAACATTTAAAAAACAAAAATAAAGGAAAGATTGCAGAGCGCTTTACAGGCGAAGTAATTTTACTGGAAAACAATGTTTTACTGGGAGGGTTGATGGGCATTGGTTCACCCGCATCAGTAGCTTTTATGGAAGAGTTGATTGCATGTGGGGTAAAGCGTTTTG
>SLOR01000049.1 GCA_007132395.1 Bacteroidales bacterium | reverse complement strand
GCCCAAACCCTCCTGTGGCAAATTCACATTTTTTATTTCCATCCTTACATAAAAACCCATACTTTTGCTTGTTAAATAAGAATTACCCCCACAAGATACACCATGGAAAATTTCGTTGTTTCAGCCAGGAAATACCGCCCCGCCACTTTCGATATGGTGGTAGGCCAAGCCTCTATTACCAACACCCTTAAGAATGCCATCAAAAACAACCATCTTGCCCAGGCTTTTCTTTTTTGCGGTCCGCGGGGCGTAGGAAAAACCACCTGCGCCAGGATTATGGCCAAAACCATTAACTGCGAAAACCCCACTGAAAATATAGAGGCATGCAACGAATGCCCCTCGTGCGTATCTTTCAACAGTTCCAACTCTTTCAACGTACATGAGCTGGATGCCGCCTCCAACAACTCCGTTGACGATATCCGGAGCCTGGTGGAGCAGGTGCGCATCCCCCCTCACATCGGCAAATACAAAGTGTATGTTATCGATGAGGTGCACATGCTATCCACGCAGGCTTTCAATGCTTTTCTCAAAACCCTTGAGGAGCCGCCTGCCTACGCAAAGTTTATCCTGGCTACCACCGAAAAACATAGAATTATCCCCACGATTCTTTCACGATGCCAGATTTTTGACTTCAACAGGATTACCATCGACGATATTGCCCGGCAACTGGAATTTGTGGCCAAAAATGAAAAGATTGAAACCGAATACGATGCCCTGCACGTAATTGCTCAAAAGGCCGACGGTGCCATGCGCGACGCCCTCTCAATCTTCGACCAGATTGTTAGCTTCGCGGGAAATCACCTTACTTACAAAGCCGTTGCCGAAAACCTCAACGTGCTGGATTACGACTATTTCTTCTCAATGACCGACCATGTGCTGGCCGGCGATACCACCGAAATACTTCTTCTTATCAACAAGGTAATTGATAAGGGCTTCGACGGAGCACACTTTATTACCGGCTTCGCCTCTCACCTGCGCAACCTGCTGGTGTGCAAAGACCCGCGCACGGTGCAACTTATGGAGGTAGGAGATAATATTCGCAAAAAGTACCTGGAACAATCGCAGCAATGCCAGTCAGGATTTCTGCTCAAGGCGCTTGACATCACCAATCGCTGCGATACCAGCTATCGTAACAGTAACAACAAACGACTTCATATTGAGCTGGCCATGCTGCAAACAGCAGCCCTGCTGCAAGGAAGTCAAACTGAAGCCGCTCCTGCAAAACCTGCTGCCCCACCACAGGTGTCGCAACCGGCCGCAAACACACCCCCGTCTGCCCCTCAGGCTTCAACACAAACTCCGCAGGCAGCAACTGCCCCCGCCCCCGAAGCCAAGCAGCCCCAGGCTGCCCCGGCAGCGCAACCACAAACCAGCAAACCGGAAAGCACTGCGCCCCGCCCCATGCGCCCACAGGGTATTAAAATCAACAAATCACAATCCGAGCCCGGAGACGAAAAAAAAAAATCTGAATCAGAACCCCTGATGGCAGAAGAAGACAGGCCTTCGGAAACCTTCAGCATGCCTGATGTGACAAATGCGTGGGAAAAGATTAAGGAAAGATATAAAGAAAGCAGTGTAGGCATTTATACAGCTTTCAACACCCACGACCCGGCCATTCTTGAGCCCAACATTATTCAGGTTACCGTTGACAATGTAATCCTCAAGGAAAGCATCCTGGAGAAAAAACCGGAAATCCTCAGCCTGCTGCGCAAGGAGCTTAACAACTATGCCGTGAACTTCGAAATAAGAATTGCTGATGCGCCCAAGGTGCAAAGGGCTTATCTGCCGGCCGAGAAATATCAGAAAATGGTGGACAAAAACCCTGATTTAGAACGATTGAAAAACGACCTGGACCTTGATTTAATCTATTAATATCGTTTTTTTCTGATTTTGTTGACTGATTGTGTAATTTTGACCGGAAATTACACACTAATGTCAAATGTATTATCATTGCTTATTTTCATTTGCAATCAAACCATCACATTAACCATTAAAATTTTAAACATGAAATTGAATGCAAAATTTGTCTTAACCCTGGTATTGCTGCTTTCGGCCACTTTTACCTTCAGCAGCACTCCAAGGATTGAGTTTACGGAGTACACCCTCGACAACGGGCTGCACGTAATCCTGCACCAGGATAACACTACCCCCAACGTAGTAGTAAATATCATGTATCACGTGGGCGCCAAAAATGAGCACCCAGAGCGCACCGGCTTCGCGCACTTTTTTGAGCATCTTATGTTTGAAGGCTCAGAGCATATCGGGCGTCATGAGTTTTCTGAATTGGTAGAAAAAGCAGGAGGTACACTTAATGCCTATACCAGCTTTGATGTAACCAATTACTACATCCTTCTGCCTTCCAACCAACTGGAGCTTGGATTGTGGATGGAATCGGAGCGTATGCTGCACCCTGTAATCGACTCCATCGGTATTGCCACCCAAAAGGATGTGGTTACTGAAGAAATGAAACAAACCCGCGACAACCGCCCCTATGGCAGGGTTCTTACTGAAACCATCAGCAGAGCTTTTACCAAACACCCCTATAAAACAGATGTATTGGGTGCCGATGCGCATATTCGTAATGCTACTGATGATGACATCAAGCAATTCCACGATATGTTCTATGTTCCCGATAATGCCGTACTGGTTATTACCGGCGACTTCGAAAAACAATCCACAAAAAAATTGGTTGAGAAATATTTTGCTGAGATTCCCTCAGGAAACGGCGAATTCCGCAGGCCGGCAAAAGATATTGAACCCCGCAGAACAGTTGAAGTACGCGACACCGTGTATGACAATGTGCAAATACCCGCTGTTATCCAGGCATACATGATTCCTGCACAGGGAACCCCCGACTATTACGCAGTACAAATGCTGGGCTCTTTGCTTTCACAAGGACAAAGCAGCCGCCTGAACCGCCGCCTGGTTGACCAGGAGCAGAAGGCCCTGGCCGTATTTTCCATGCCCCTGGGCCTGGAGCATCCCGGCATCAACCTGGTGTATGCTATTACCAACATGGGTGTTGATCCCAAAGATGTGGAGGATATCGTGAATGAAGAACTGGAAAGAGTTAAAACCGAACTTATCAGTGAAGAAGAACTGGAAAAACTAAAAAATCAGAGAGAAAGCCAGTTTGTAAACAGCAACACCACTATTGCCCGCAGGGCCACCAACCTTGCAAACTACTACACCCTTTATGGAGATGCCAATCTTATCAATACCGAGTTGGAGCATTACATGAAGGTTACAAAGGAAGATATTCAGCGCGTAGCAAGAGAATACTTCAGACCCAACAACAGGGTTGTGCTTTACTGGTTGCCCAAAGCGGAAAGCTAACATTTGCTTCCCCTTGTAAAACAGAATAAAAAAAACACATGTATTATACAGTCGGGGTTGCAAAACCTTGATTCAAAATAAAAAAATTCAGAATGAAAAGATTAACCTCATTTTTCCTATTAAGTGTACTGCTTGTTTTGACTGCCAGTGCACAATTAGACAGAAGCCAGCGCCCGCAGCCCGGCCCGGCCCCGGTAATCCAGCTGGGAGAGTTTGAAAGTTTTACCATGAATAATGGTATGCAGGTTATCGTTGTAGAAAACCGCAATGTGCCCGTAGTATCTTTCCAGCTTACCCTGGACATCGACCCCGTATTGGAAGGCAATGCCAAAGGATATGTGGATTTTGCCGGTAACCTCATGCGCGAAGGAACCACAACCCGCACCAAGGAAGATATTGACGAAGCCGTTGACTTTATCGGCGCCAACCTGTCAACCTTTTCCACGGGAATGTTCGCATCTTCTCTTACACGCCACAAGGATGTTTTACTTGACCTGATGGCCGATGTATTGCTCAACCCTGTATTCCCCGAAGAAGAACTCAACAGGAGAATTACCCAGGCCCGCAGCGGTTTGCAAACCATTAAAACCGACGGTGGTTCTATTGTAAGAAACGTATCCATGACCCAGGTGTATGGCTATGACCATCCCTATGGTGAAATCACCACCGAGGAGACTCTTGACAACATTACTGTTGATCTGCTGAAAGATTATTACAACACCTATTTTAAACCCAACGTGGCTTATATGGTGATAGTAGGAGACATTGATGTGGCTACTGCAAGGGAAGTAATGGACAAATATTTTGGCCAGTGGGAAAGAGGCGAAGTACCCACCCACACATACCCCACTCCACATCCTCCTGCTGGTCGCAGGGTAGCTTTTGCCGAAAGAATGGGTGCCAGCCAGTCAACAGTGGCAATTACTTACCCCGTGGTTCTTACCCCGGGCCATGAGGATGCCATCAAGGTAAGCGTTATGAACAGCATTCTGGGCGGAGGAGTATTCTCCGGCCGCTTGATGCAAAACCTTCGCGAAGACAAAGGCTATACTTACGGAGCACGTTCCAACATTTCCACCGATCGTTTGGTAGGTCGCTTTTCGGCACAAACCGAGGTGCGTAACAGTGTTACCGACAGTACCGTGGTAGAAATCCTTTACGAAATGGATCGCCTTATCAATGAGCCTGTAGAGGAAGAAACCCTGCAGCTGGTAAAGAACTTCATGAACGGCTCTTTTGCCCGCTCACTGGAAAGCCCAAGAACCATCGCCAATTTTGCCCTTAACATCAGCCGCTACAACCTGCCCGACGATTATTATGCCACCTATCTGGCAAAACTGGCAGCCGTTACCACAGAAGATGTAAAGGCCATGGCCAATAAATACCTGAAGCCCGAAAACGCAATTATCGTGGTAGCGGGTAACAAAGACGAAGTACCCGAAACACTTACCCGCTTCAGCGCGAGCGGAGAAGTGGAAATTTTCGACGCTTTCGGTCGCCCGTGGGTTGCCCCCGAACTGGCAGAAGTACCCTCTGATATTACCATCGAAACGGTACTCAACAAATACTACGAGGCCATTGGTGGAAAAGAAAATTTTGCCCGCATGGAAAACATGACACAGGTAATGAAAACCTCAATGATGGGAATGGAAATCACCATTACCTCTTACCAGAAGGCTCCCGACAAAATCAGGGTAGAAACAGCCATGGGTGGCAATGTAATGTCTACACAGTTGTTTGACGGCCAAAGGGCAGTGGTTACCTCGCCCATGGGCACCCAGGAATTTACCGAAGGCCCCGAGTTTGAAATGATGAAAATGCAGGCCATCATGAACCTGGAAATGAACTACCAGGATTACGGTATCCAGAAAAATCTTGAAGGCATTGAAAATATTGACGGACAAAACGCCTATAAGGTAGAAGTTGTTTCGCCCCAGGGGCAGAAAACCTACGAGTATTATGCCGTAGATAGCGGGTTGAAAATCCGTACCGAATCCGAGCAAGGTGGTGCTAAAATTTCCAACTACAAGCCTGTTGAAGTAGGTGGAGAAGTTGAGAAACCCGGTTTCTTTGCACGCCTGTTTGGTAAAAAAGCGAAGCAGGAAACCATTACCCTGTTGTTTCCCCACCGCATTGAACAGCAGGTAGGACCCCAAATGCTTGACATGGAAATTGTTGAGATAAAGATTGACAGCGAAATGGAAGAAAGCAAGTTTCAGCTTTAATTCATTCACAACCTCATATTAAAGAGGCTGTCTCTAAAGTGTCAACGGGTCGTTGAGCCTGTCGAAACGACTGCTGGTTATCGCTCAGATACCCGCTTCGACAAGCTCAGCGTCCGGAGAACATCAGGCTTTAGAGACAGCCTCTTTCTTTGTTCTATTTTTTCACCACAGAGCCCACCACCCCCTTTTGCAAGCGGGTTTCAATCACATCGCCATCCTTAAGTTGTGAAGCATCACGAATGCTATTGCCATTAAGGAGGGTTATGGAATAGCCCCTTGCCAGTACATGGTCCGGGTCCAGCAACTCCATTTTATCAGCAAGCTTTTCCAGTTGGTTATACCGGCTGCTATGCAGGGATTTGACAGCTCCTTCCAGGCGCAGGTGATGATTGTCCAGAAGACATTGTTCCTTGAAAAGCGTCTTGAGGGGCACAGCACCCAGGGCTGCCACCACATCTTCCAGTTTTCGTTTTTCTGCTGAGTACTGCTGCCTTACGGATTGCACCAGGCTATTGCTTTGACGGCCCAGCCGGCTCTTTTCATTTTCGAGATAATATTGAAGCTCACGCCCCAGTGTATTTTGATAATACCCTAGCTTCTGGTTTTCCTGAGAAAGAAAATGGGTGCCTTTGGCGGAAAGGGTTTTTGCAGCTGTTTCCACCCGCTGCCTGTATTGCTCAAACTTCTCAATAACGAAATAGGCTACATCGGTGGGGGTGATTTTATTGCTCCAGGCAACCATTTCGGCCACTGTTTCATTGGTAGAGTGGCCTATGCCGGTAATCACAGGCAGTGGAAACATAGCAATTTCCCGCGCCAGTCCATAGTCATCATAGCAGTTCAGGCCTATATCGCCTCCCCCTCCTCTTATTATTGCTACCATGTCAAAACGGGCGGTTATTTTCCGTATAATACGCAGTTGCGAAATCAACCCTTCTGCCGCCTTATCACCTTGTAATACTGATGGAAACAGGTAATGCCATATGGCGTATTTTCCGGCCTTTTCCTTAAATATTTTCAGAAAGTCCTGGTAGCCTTTGCTGGTTTCCACTGAAATCACGGCAATTCTTTTTGGCAGTAAAGCCAGGGGCAGGGTTTTATTTTTATCGAAGATTCCTTCTTTTTTCAGTTGATCTACCACCCTGGTTTTTTCCATTGCCATTTCCCCCAGGGTAAAAGCAGGTTCTATGTCGCGTATTTGCAACGACAGGCCATGAACCGGATGGAAAGAAAGTGTTGCCAGAAAGAGGATTTGCATACCTTCTTCCAGGGGGCTACTGGTAACCTTTATAAACGCTTTGTTCAGCCGGTTATAGTCAGCACCCCAAAGTATAGCACGCATTTGCGCATTAATGGTACTTCCAGTTTTGTCTACCAGCTCAGGGTAGCAATGACCACTGCGGGGGTAATAGTTCAGTTTGGCGATTTCGGCTTTTATCCAGTAGCCGGTGGTGTAATTTTTTTCAATTACCGAGCGCAAGCTGCGCCCTAAATCGCTGAGGGTATATATTTTACGGGATTCCTGCATCATAAAACGAATTTATCTGCAAGGGCAGGTATCTTTATTGCACTATCTGGTTGATAATCCGCACAAAGTCTTCCCCTTTTACAGGTTTGGTAAGATAGTCATCCATGCCCAGTTTAAGATATTTTTCTTTATCGCCCTGCAGAGCATTGGCGCTAAGACCCACCACGGGGCAAAGATTGGGGCATTCGCTCCTGAGTCTCTGGGTGGCAGTAACCCCATCCATTACGGGCATCTGGATATCCATAAGAATGAGGTCGAAGCTGTTCTTTTTGCATAATTCCAGGGCTTCCCTGCCGTTGGAGGCCAGCGTTACCTTGTGCCCCAGAGAAGCCAGCATCATGGATATCACTTTCTGGTTTACCTTTTTGTCTTCTGCCAGCAGAATATGAAGGTTTTTGCGTATGGGACGACCGGATGCGACGGAAGCTTTTTTCCCTTTCCCGGGTGCCGGGGCTATACAGGTTTTGAAAGTAAACCAAAAGTTGCTACCATTGCCAGGAGTGCTCTCCAAGCCTATCTCTCCGCCCAGCAAAGTAGTTAGTTCCCTGGAAATGGACAATCCCAATCCGGTACCTTCTATTTTCACCTCGTGGGTATCGTGTATCTGAGAGAAGGGTTTAAAGAGTTTTTCCTGCAACTCGGGCCGGATACCCGGGCCGGTATCGGAAACGATTATCTTCAGCAGAAAATCATCTTTACCTGAGGGCACCGCCTCCTGCTGCACCTCCATGGTAACAGACCCGCGTGGTGTGTATTTCACAGCATTGGAAAGCAGGTTGGTAATAACCTGGAAAACCCGGTGTTTATCTGCAAGGATAAATTCCGGTAAATTATTCTGTTTAATAATCGAAAACTTCAAATCTTTTTTACAAATGGAGCGGAAAAGCTTTTCTGAAGTGGAAAGGATTTCTTCCAGGGGAAACTCAACAGGGTAAAGTTTAATTTTCCCTGCTTCGATGCTGGAATAATCCAGGATTTCGTTGATAACCCCTTTGAGGCTTTCGGACGAAAACTTAAGGGTTTCCATGAAATCTTTCTGGGTATCATTAAGCGGAGTGGTTTCCATCAACTCAATGATTCCGCCAATAGCGGTAAGGGGTGTGCGAATCTCGTGGCTCATCTGGGCCAGGAAGTCCTGCTTAAACCGAGCCGACTCGCGGGCAACAAGGATTTCCTGTTTCAGGCTTTCATTGGTTTTTGATTCGGTGATATCCTTGACAATACCCGTAAGCTTATTTTTTTCCTTGCTATATTCCGCCATGGAGTGCACGTGGCGAATTTGCCCATCGCCTTCCCTTTTAATCTGAAACTCTACATTATAGGGCTTACCCAGTTCTATATGGTCTTTCATGGCAGCATCCAGCAATGGCCTGTACTGGGTCAGTACCATTTTTTGTATATCTGTAATGGGCCGGGTATCATCTGTTAGCCCGTAAATATTTTTTGCTTCTTCGGATGCAAACACCATTCCTGTGTTAAAGTCAAACTCCCAGCTGCCGATATTGGCTATTTCCTGCGCCCTTTTCAGCTGGTATTCACTATCCCTGAGCTTAAGCAACGTTTCTTCCTGCTGTTGCTGATATTTTCGTTTCACCATAGCCTCTTTTACGGCAAAGGGCAGGCGTTTGATGCGTTCTTTCAGCACATAATCGCTGGCCCCGCGCTTAAGGCACTCTACGGCTGTTTCTTCATTGGTAGAGCCGGTAAGCATAATAAAGGGCAGGTAGGGGTTGGATTCGCGGGTGATTTCCAGTGCTTTTAACCCATCAAAGGAGGGCATAGAATAATCACTGATTACCAGGTCGGGAGAAAACTCATGGAGCGCATGCCGAAACTCTTCCTCCGTATCCACTCTTTGGAAGATGAATTTTACGCCGCCATTTTCAATTTCCCATATAGCCAGTTCGAAATCGGAGATTGAATCTTCGGCAAATAATATTTTCAGCACTTTAACCATATGTATTGCTCCCGGTGGTTATATATTTGGTTTTACATTAAGTACTAGCCAGTAAAAGCCCAAATCCTTTATTACATCTGTAAATTTATTAAAATCCACGGGCTTCACAAGGTAACTATTGGCACCCAGGTTATAACTTTCTATTACATCTTTTTCTTCCCGCGAGGAGGTAAGCATTACCACCGGAACCGTTTTCATTACAGGGTCTGCTTTTAGCTGCTTTAAAACCTCCAGGCCACTGAGGCCGGGCAACTTCAAATCCAGCAGTATCAAACGCGGAATCTGCCGTGGTCTGATATCCTTGTATTTTCCCCCGGCAAACAAAAAATCCAGGGCTTCTTCTCCATCACTGAGATGGATAATATGGTTTACAAGATTGTTCTGCTTCAGAGCCCTCAGGGCCAGTTCTGCATCATAGGGATTATCTTCAACCAGCAATATTTCCAGATGATTTTCCATTTTCAGGGAAAAAGTTAAAGGTTAGAATCAGGTTTTGCAAAATATGAATAATTCAAAGAAAAACCCTTTTAATTTTCACCTTTTTTTGGCAGGCTAAACCAGAACGTTGCTCCCTGTCCTGGTTCTCCTTCGGCCCAAATGCGACCTTCGTGACGCGAAACGATTCGCTGGGCCAGGGCAAGTCCCACTCCTGTTCCTTCGAACTCGCTGCTTTTGTGCAGGCGCTGAAACACCTGGAAAATTTTTGAGGCATACCGGGGGTTAAAGCCAACGCCATTATCCTTCACGTAAAACACATACTCCGAATCTTCCTGATACGCCCCTACTTCAATGGAGGGGTTCTCCATGGGAGCAGAATATTTTACGGCATTGGAAAGCAGGTTGTGCCATACCTGTTTGATAAGGGTGGGGTCGGCCCATGCATGAGGCAACTCATTTATTACCACTGTTATCTTTTCGTTCCCATTACCATTGGAAACCTCACCGTAAACGGCCTGAGCCATATCCTTCATGTTTACCATGGCCTTTTTTATTTCGCTCTTGCCCGAGCGCGAAAATTCAAGCAAATGGGTGATGAGTTGATCCATTAACTCCGTATTATGGCGAATGATAGAAAAGAGTCTTTTGGCTTCCTTGTCAAGAGACTTCTCGTAATCGGAAGTAATAATCTGGGTAAATCCGGCGATGGCTCTCAGGGGCGCCCTCAAGTCGTGGGAAACACTGTACGAGAAAGCCTCCAGTTCTTTGTTTACAACTTCCAGTTGATGGGTGCGGCGTTCCACTCTTTCCTCCAGCTCAGCATTCATAAACCTTACTTCCTGCTCTGCCTGTTTGCGCAGAAAAAGTTCCCCCAGCTGCAATGCTGTTGCTGTAATAGTTTCAATGATGGATGCATCATCCTTCTTCCTTTCCCGGCTAAAAAACACCATGATGCACACCACTTCGTTTCTTGCCATTACAGGAATAGCCACCCCGGTTTGCAGTTGCATTTCCTGAACCAGATGCTTTCTTACAAATTCGGGATTATGAATCAGGTCAAACATCCACACCGGTTTTTTGCTGGCCCATGCTTTTCCCGGGAGTCCTTCTCCCGGCTTGAACCTATAGTCCTTGCTGTGTTTGCCAAACGCTGCAAGTGTCTCATCTTTGTAATAGGCTACACTTTGATGGTGAATCATCTGGTCGTGCATCTGGGGCAACCAGAACTCGGCCATTTCCCAGCCGGTAGTGCGGCACACCTGTTCCAGGGTAAAACGCACGGCATCTTCGAAAGTATGGGATTCACCCACCGTTTTGGCAATATTGAGCAGCAGGCTCAGTATATCGCGTTGTTCCTGCAAGTCGAGCTCAACCTTTTTACGTGCTGTAATTACCTCGGTGAAAAGTACAATCCCTCCCACGCTTTTATCTTCTTTGTACCATGGCATACATGCCCAGCGGGTGTATTCGGTGGTGCCATCTCCCCGATGGAAAATATCCTCCTCGGCTTGCAGAGTTTCCCCGTTGAGACACCGCTGGTGCACCTCCTTCCACCTGTCGGGGATGTCGGGAAATACCTCGTAGTGGTGCTTGCCGATTACATCCTTTTCTTTCACCCCGTAATCTTTTAGGTAGCGTTCGCTTACGAAGAGGTAATGCAGGTTTTCGTCGTGTACGGCAATGGCACTGGGGTCGTGAAAGATAATGTATTGCAGCAGGTTATGCCATTCCTGTAGTTTACGACGCGAATGCATGCGTTCAGTAACATTCACAACCGTGGAAACCATTATATTTTGCTGAGGCAGCGGAATATTTACAGCATCCACAAAACGCTTTTCGCCCTGTTGGGTGGTGATTTCTATTTCCGACCAGCGCATGCGCTCCCTGTCGCCACTTTCAATGTCTTTTTGTACCTGCTTTTTTATTTTCTCCCTGTATTTTTTATCGGGATAAACATTTTGGAAGAAAGATTTTATATCAACTAATACGGCTTCGTCCCAACCGTAGATTTCAGAAAAGCGGCTGTTCATATAGGTAGCCTGTCCACTGTCGAAAGCGTTAACGGCAATACCAATGGGAAGATTATCGAGAATGGTACTTATAAATTCATTTTGCATTTCCAGCTCAAGCTGAGCCGTTTTCATGGAGGTAATGTCGGTATGGGTTCCCATCATTCGAAGGGGTTTGCCACGATCATCAAACTCCACTATTTGACCCCGGTCCAGCACCCATTTATAAACGCCGTTTTTGGCTTTCATTCGAAACTCATGCCGGTAGGCTTTTGTCTTTCCCTGCATATGATTTTGCAGGGACATAACAGCACCCTCAAGGTCTTCGGGGTGCACCAGCTGCTCCCAGTGCTCGTAGGAGTTAATATCATCTTTATCCTCATACCCCAGCATATATTTCCAGTGGGTGGAGTAAAAGACTTCGTTGGTTTGCAGGTCCCAGTCCCATACGCCCTCACCGGTTCCTTCCAGTGCCAACATCCACCTTTTCTCGCTCTGATGCAAGGCAAGTTCAGCTTCCTTTTGTGCGGTAATATCGCGGCCCACGCCAATGATAGCCACTACTTCATTATTCTTATCAAGTATGGATGTATCGGTCCATTCGAGCCATTTCCATCCATCTGCGGTAAGGGCTCTTTGCTGTAAGCGACAGTGATAGGGAGGCTTGTAGAGTTTTTCCATGGCTTCTCGGGTGGGCTCCCTGTCGTCGGGGTGCACCAGGGGCAGGAAAGTTTTATCCAGCAACTCCTCCCGTTTCTTGCCAAACATTTTGCAATAGGAAGGACTCACGAACAGGAATTTGCCATCAGGATCCACTTTCACTACCAGGTCGTTCTGGTTTTCTACCATCAGCCTGTATTTTTCTTCACTGCTCCTGAGTAGTTCTTCCATTTCTTTGCGTTCGCTGATATCACGCCAGCTTACGTGCAGCAGGTCATTGCCTTTAAAGAGTATACTGGTAAGCACCACTTCCACAAAGAAGTTGGAGCCATCGGATTTCTGATGCACCCACTCAAAGCGATGATTCCCTTTGTCCATTGACATGGCAATCATTTCCATGGCTTTTTCATCCGAAGGCTTCCCATCGGGTTGCTCCGGCGGAGATAATGCCCAGGGTGATTTGCCAATTATGCCGTATTTATCAGTTGCACCCAGCAGCTTTATCATAGCAGGGTTGCAGTCTACGAATACCTTATCGCGTAAAAGGCCAAAAGCATCGCCTGATTGCTGAAACAAAGTCTTGAAAACCTCTTCGCTTTCCCTGAGTTTTTTTTCTGCAACCTTTTTCTCTTCCAGTAACTCTTCCAGCATTTTATTGGCCGATTCCAGAATCGAATTGCGGAATGACAATTCTTTAGCATTCACTACCAGTTTCTTTCTTAAACGATAAAGAAAAAATGACAAAGCCACAAAACCGGCTATTGACACCAGTAATATCCAGAGATTGTAATACCGGATAACAGGTGCTGAGGGTATTTCGAACCACCTGGTAAGACTTTGATAATATACCGATGCGGGATTATTCTTTATGTCGCTCAATATCACATCGAAATCTCTTGCCAGTTG
>SLOR01000372.1 GCA_007132395.1 Bacteroidales bacterium | reverse complement strand
TTATTGTGGAACTGTTTGGTGTGCTTGCCCCTTTGCGTATGCTTGAAGAAGGTTTAAGCAAAGAAGAAGCAACACAAAAAGTAATTGCTGAAAACATCCACGGGTTGGAAATTGATCCCCGATGCACCCAGATTGCTGCCTTTAACCTGGCACTCACCGCCTGGAAATTTTGTGGTCGTTACCTTGAACTGCCTGAAATGAATCTGGCCTGCAGTGGTATTGCACCCAAAGGGAAAGTGGAAGACTGGGTGAAACTGGTTGCCAATGTTAAAACTGATGACCGGGAAAGAATGGAAAACGGTATGAAAGCCCTTTACAAACACTTTCAGCTGGCACCCGAACTGGGCAGTCTGCTCGACCCTTCCACCATAAAAGCCGATGCTTTTACCGCCAGTTTTGATATGCTGCAGCCGGTACTGCTCAAAGCCCTGGAAACCGAACAAGACCAGGACATTGTTGAGCGTGGTGTAATGGCAGCAGGTATTGCCAAAGCAGGGCAATTACTTTCAAGGAAATACACCCTGCAGATTACCAATGTACCCTATCTGGCAAAAGGGAAGCAGGATGAAGTGATGGCCAAATTTGCTGAAGAAAACTATCCTGAAGCCAAGAGCGACCTGGCCACTGTTTTCTTTGACAAGATGCTGAAAACATCCACAGGAACAGCCTGCAGTGTAATACCCCAAAACTGGTTATTTCTTACAAGCTACAAAAAACTCAGGGAAAAGCTTTTGAAAAACCATGCCTGGAGCATGGTTGCGCGGCTTGGACCCGGTGCATTCAGCCAAATAAGTGGAGAGGTAGTAAAAGCAATCCTTGTTTCTGTTCACGGTACACTACCAACTACTGAAACACAATTTTCAGGGATTGACGTTTCAGAACAAGGTAATGCTGCGGCAAAAGATGATGCTTTAAAAACTGCGGAAGTCAGAATTGTGAAACAGAAGGAGCAGTTGGGGAATCCGGATTATTCTATCACATTTGAATCTTTAAGTAGTTTGCCAAAACTTTCTAAATATGCCGATTCAATTAAAGGAACTGACACAGGTGATGATCCAAGATTTACAAGAGTTTTTTGGGAAATTAGCGATTCTTCATATCCTGTTTGGATGAAATATCATTCTACACCAAACGGATTGGATGATTTTGATGGTAAAAGTAGAATATTATTATGGGAAAATGAAGAAGGTTCTTTTAGCAATGATTCGAGTGGAACTATACGAAGACGAGATACTCTTTTAAAAAAGGCTATAGCAATTAGACTTACTGGGAAAATCGTAACATCTTTATTCGAAGAATCATTGTTTGATACTAATGCTGGTGCTTTAGTACCATTAGATGAAAATAACTTGCCTGCAATTTATGCATTTTGCAGCACTGATTCATTTCACACAGAAATAAGAAAGATAGATCAAGCTCTCAAAGCTACTAATGCCTCTATTTCAAAAGTCCCCTTCGATCTCGAACACTGGCAAAAAGTCGCTGCAGAAAAATACCCCAATGGTTTGCCCAAACCCTACAGCGATGACCCTACACAATGGTTGTTTCATGGGCATCCCGTGCCCTCGAAACACCCCTTACAGGTGGGCGTAGCAAGGATGATGTGCTACCGCTGGCCGGCAGAAAGCGACGAAGAAATGGAACTGGATGATAAGGCAAGGGAGTATATTGCACAAATAAAAGCCTTTGACCACCTTACCGATGATGATGGCATCCTTTGCATACCCCCCGTAAACGGCGAAAAACCTGCTGCTGAAGTATTGCGTGAATATCTGCGCGAAGTATGGGGCAGTGAGTGGGGCAACCAAACCCCCAACCAACTGCTGCAACAGGAAGGGAGCAACAAAAACAGCTTAGAGCAATGGCTGCGCGAAGAGTTTTTTGTGCAGCACTGCAAGGTATTTCAGAACCGCCCCTTTATCTGGCACATCTGGGATGGCCGTAAGGATGGGTTTGCAGCGCTGGTCAACTACCATAATCTTGACCGGGCTAATCTGAAAAAACTTTCATCCACTTATCTCAATGATTACATCCGCCAATGCGACCGCAAACTCAAAGAAGGTGAGAGTGGTGCCGATGGCCAACTGATGGCCGCCCGCAAACTTAAAGAAAAGCTGGAACTCATCCTGGCTGGCGAACCCCCTTACGATATCTTCGTCCGCTGGAAACCTTTGCATGAGCAACCCATCGGTTGGGAACCCGACCTGAACGACGGAGTGCGAATGAATATCTACCCCTTTATGCATGCCGGCATCCTACGCAAAAATCCCAACATCAAATGGGGCAAAGACCGCGGCAAAAACCCCGAAGGCTCCCCCTGGGGTCCTGACAGACATAACCGGTATGAAGACCTGGATGATAAATACAAGTTGAAGGATGAGAATAAAAAGGTGATAGAGCATTTGAGCAATGAGGTGAAGAGGGGGGCGAGGGAATAGAGATCCCAATAAAAATTAGTTTCGGTTTTATGAGAAATCATATTATTCGCAAAAAATAATTCTTTATGACTGATATCTGGAAAAAATGGGAGTTGCATTATCAATCACTTGGCATTGATAAGTCTCTTATTTCCACAGATGGGATAATATTTCCTGAGCAATTCAACAAGAACAAAAGAATACTTTTTGTAATGAAAGAAACAAATGCAGAAAAAGGTTTTCCTTTAACTGAGTTTCTTGAATCTGGGCCACATAAACAAATGTGGTATACAACTGCAAAATGGGCAGCTGGTATCTTAAATGGTTTTCCGGAATATTCAGAAATCAATATCCGTTCTAAGTTGACAGATGCTTTACAGCAAGTTGCTATAATCAATCTGAAAAAGGTAACCGGAAGTTCAACATCTAATATGAGTATTGTAAATGCTTATGCACACCAGGATAGGGATTTGCTTCTTGAACAGATTAAAAGCATTAATCCAAAAATCATTTTGAGTTGTGGTGTTTTCCATTCGCTTATATGGCTTCTGGATATCCCTGTAAAAGCTGATAATATTGGATTCAGGCCGGTTCGGGCAAAAAAAGTAGATTCAGTTGTAATTCCCTGGCGACATCCCAATCGGGTTAATAGTGTAAAATCATATCAGGAATTAAAGGAAATTTTCACCAAAGAAAAGGATCTGTTATCGTAAAACAGGGTATGAAGAAATTTTTGACTTCAATGTTATAATGAAAATGAATCCAAGGTCTGTCATAGAATCAATCCGCAGGGAATTTACCGGTGAAGGACTGGAGAACAATCAGCAATGGAAAGATGTTGTCCAGCGCAATAACGATACCTTAAGCCGTGCCCTGAAGCAATTATCTGAAAACCTTTACAAAAAGGAGTTTCATTTTATTATGGAATTGATTCAAAATGCTGAGGACAATCAATATAAGGGTCGGATCAAGCCCTATGTAAGTTTCACTCTAATTGAAGACAGGCTTGTGGTTCGAAATAATGAAGCCGGATTTACA
>SLOR01000152.1 GCA_007132395.1 Bacteroidales bacterium | reverse complement strand
TCAATGTCTCCTTCGCCCAGTTCCAGCACTTCCTCCACCGAGTCAACCAGGGCACCCAGTGTTAGTGATTCGCCTTCCATCATTACATTGAGAACAACAATGCAGGTATCTACCGTATCCTCTTTGGCTTCAATACCAAATTTGATACGGGTATCCAGCACGGGCAGCACATTGCCCCGCAGGTTTATCACTCCCCTCATGTAGGAAGGGCAGCGGGGCACTTTGGTAATGGGCCTCAGTTCGAGGATTTCCAGCACCTTACTTACATCGGCAGCAAACAGCTCATCTCCCAGTTGAAAAGACAAATAGGATGTGAGTGTTCCGCCTGTTTTGTTTTCGCTCATACGCACATTTTTTATTGGTGACACATTTTTTTGTAGATATAATTTTCAGTAATCAGTTATTTTTTCAAGCCATTGCTTTAAAATCTTCTTGCCAGCCCCAGGCCGGTATAATGAAACAGTTTGCTGCCAAAGCTAAAACCGGCATATACATCCAGTTGCAGATTGTTAGAAACAAAATACATTACGCCGAACTCGGTACCGTGGTACCATTCCGATATCTCCGGATAAGCAATGGTATAATATTCCACGAAAGTTTCGGTATTTTCGCCAGGGGCAAAGGCGGCACCCAGCCCCACCACAACATTGTTAAGATTGCTCTCTGGCTCCGACTCACGCCCCAACTGGGCTATACCAAAGAAATCAAGTATTCCATCGGTTTCCAGTTCCCAAAGAATCGCCAGGGAAGGGTCGGCCTTAAAGGTGCCGCTTTCGTCGGAACCCTCAAGTACGCCCATTAGGGTAAGACTCAAAGCTTCGGCAGTGTAAATCCTTTGCTTAAGACCAATGCCCGGTACATTCCATTCTGTTTCTGAAGAGGTGGCAAAAGGCCTGTGGGTTTTGTGCCCTACATTAAGCCCGTCCCAAAACACGAACATTTCAGTGGTTGTGCCTAGACCGAAACGAATATTGACAAGGGGAATATCGCTGAAGTTGCGAAAAGCATCCTGCGCATTGAAAGAGTATTGATACCCTGTTTCCAGATAAAGATTCCCCGGCGTTACCGTATGTGTTCCTGTCAAGAAGCCGGGCCGGTCGGGAATCATCCGCTCGGGCATCTGTGCAACTGCGTTGCCATTAGCCCAAAGTAAAACCAACAGTATGATTTTTATCTTGCTGAAAACTTTATTTTGGATTACTCTTTTCAATCTCATTTTTGCCTTGCATTAAAATGTTAACAATCTTTTTGTCATGTATGGGTAGCTTTGCTACGCCCCAGCTCCTTGTAGTATCTTTCTCTGCGGAGCATGGTTTCCCGCTCGAAGGTGTTGATAATTTTTGCCGGATCCAGCACCAACGCGATGGTACCATCGCCAAGAATGGTTGCACCGGATACTATTTCCTGGTCTTTAAACAATCGCCCCAGTGGCTTGAGTACGGCCTGGTATTCGCCTACCACCATATCGACCGACAACCCTACATTGAAGTCATCGTGATGCACACGTATCATTTGCTGGGTTTGGGGCGCATTTCCATTCATTTCAAACTCACGGCGTAAGTGCACAAAGGGAATCTGCTGATTATCGAGTACAATTTTATTATTGAAAGCTTCGTCAATATCTTGATTCTTCACTTCAAAACACTTATCAACAGAAGAAAGAGGAAGTACAAAATGAGTTGTATCAATCTTTACAAGCAATCCATCAATAATTGAGAGTGTAAGGGGAAGTTTGATAGTGATGGTAGTACCCACACCCAGTTGCGATTCTATTTCCACCTCGCCTCTGATGTCGGAAATCTTTTTCACTACCACATCCAGGCCTACGCCCCGGCCTGACAGTTCTGTAACTTTTGCTGCAGTAGAAAAGCCCGGTAGAAAAACCAGGTTAAGAATTTCCTTGTAGCTAAGGTTAGCTTCGGCAGCTATAAAGCCCCGGGCGATGGCCTTTTGCCTTATTTTCTCCACATCAATACCACGGCCATCATCCTTTATCTGCACATATACGCTGGCGCCGGAATAAAATGCCCTTAGCGCAATTTTTCCCTGTTTGGGTTTTCCTTTTTGCAGGCGCTCGCCAGTGGGCTCAATACCATGGTCAATGGCATTGCGGAAAATATGCATCAGGGGTTCGGTAAGGCCCTCGATAATACTCTTGTCGAGCTCAGTTTCGGTTCCTTCAGCGGTAAATTGAATTTCCTTATCCAGTTCGGATGATAAATCGCGCACCAGCCGCTTGAAGCGAATCATGATAGTTTCAATGGGAATCAGGCAGATTTCGAAAGTATTGTCGCGCAACTGCCTGGAAATTTTTTCGATATCTTCTGCAATGGATGTTAAGCGTGGGTCTTGAAAATTTTCGGCAAACAAACTCAGGCTTGCCTGTGTTGTAACCAATTCACTTACAAGGCTCATAAGGTCATCAAGCTTTTCCGAGGAAACCCTTATGTTGTTAATACTGGTTTTTTTGGCCAGTGACACAAGCTCCTTGTCGCGATACACTTCAGGCTCATCATTTTTTATTTTTGCCAGGGTGGTGCCTACGTAATTTTCTATGGTTTGTTTTGTTGTGAAATCGGTTTCAGAGATGATTTCGTCAAGGTGATTGGTAAAGTGGGTAAGCGCTAATAAATTGGTATCGGCAATCTGTTCTATGGTTACCTGGCAAATGTCTTCAACGAAGATAAATACGTCTTTTATTTCATCGGTGGAATGAGCTGTTGCGAGGAATAGTTCCCATGCCAGGTAAGAACTCTCGGGATTCAGATCCTCAAAAGCCGGCAGGTTTTGCTTTTTCAGGAAAGCTTTGCAATGCCCAAGGCTATGTAATTCATCTATAAGCAACAAAGGGTTGGTTCCATTGCTGAAAATTTTCTCGCCGGGAATAATACGAATGTAATAGGTAGGCACATTTTCGAGTATTTCCGTTTTGTTCTTGTCATCCTGTTCGAACGCTGCTGATGCATCGATATGGCCGGCATCATTCGAATCAGTTGAATTTTCTGTCTCCTTGTTCACGATTTGATGTACGCGCTGAAGCAATACCTTGTGATTGCTTTCTTCGGCAGCAGAAAGCTCTTCTCCTTTTTCAATGAGTATTTTCAGATGGTCGGCCGAGGAGAGGGTAATATCCAGGATATTCCTGTCAAGGGTGAGGGTATTGTTACGAATCCGGTCATAGATACTTTCCAGCTCGTGGGTGAAGGCATCGGTTTTCTGAAATCCGAACATGGCACTTCCTCCCTTGAGTGAGTGCATTACCCTGAAAACCTCCTCAATAATGGATTTATCCCCGGGATTTTCTTCCAGCCTGAGTAAAGTTGACTCCAGGCGGTGGATGAGGTCAGCGGCTTCTTCCAGAAATTTTTTCTTGAACTGCTCCATCTATCTTACAACTTTACTTATTGCGGCGAGTAACTTCTCGGGTACAAAGGGTTTTACAATCCATCCGGTGGC
>SLOR01000120.1 GCA_007132395.1 Bacteroidales bacterium | reverse complement strand
TCCTTTGCCTTTTCGTATAATCCGGCATTGATGTAGGATACGCCAAGGTTAAACCATGCCTCGATGGAGTAGGGGTGGCGATCGATGAGCTTGCTGAAAAATTGAATGCTTTCTTCTGTAAGTGAGAGCAAATCAAAACAGTATGCTGCTTCGTAGATGGCCAGGTCATTATCGGGGTTCAAATCCAGGGCTTTGGACAGGTACTCGATGGTTTTATCAAAATTGCCCATGTTTTCGTACTCGAAGGCAATGTTGCAGTATATGTAATCGGGCTCATCGGCATTAACTACCGCCTTGTTGTATTCTTCAATGGCTTTTTCGTAATGCTTGAGTTGCGAGTATATGGCGCCTTTGGTAAGGAAAATATCGGAGTTGTCGGGTTCAAGGGCTTCAACATCCTTTAGAATTTCCAGGGCTTTATCCTCCTTGTTGGAGGTGGCCAGCAGCTGTGCCCTTTTCAGCATAATGGGTACCGAGCCCGGATGCACTTTTATTGCATACTCAGCAATTTGCAGGGCCTTTTCGTAATGACTCATGTACACGAAATGGTCGATGATTTCTTCAAAATCATCGACGTCGAAATATATGGATTTATCGCCCTGTATCAGCTCGTTGAAGCGTTGCACTTGCCAGGGGATATTATCGATTTCATTCAATTGGTTGCTCATGAGAAACGCTTTAGTGTGTCAGATACCAGAATGGCGTTGTCTGCCGTTACTATCTCTCCCCAAAAATCCTGCCACCTGTCTGACAGTGCAAAGTTACTAAAAAACAATCATCCGACCTCTGATTGCTTAAGTTGGAATTAAATGTATAAATTTTTAACGAGCAAAAGCAGGAAAGGACGGCAAATCTTTTCAACGCTTTGTTAACAATTACCCCTTTTAAGGGCAGGGGGCAACCCAAAAATTAACTGGTAAAAACAATTATAAATGGTAATTTTGCAAAAAATTAAAGTAAGAAAAAGATGTTCGATAATTTAACGGATCGCCTGGATAAGGCCTTTAAACTGCTTAAAGGCCAGGGGCATATCACTGAAATTAACGTAGCGGAAACCCTTAAGGATGTACGCAAAGCTTTACTGGATGCCGATGTTAGCTTTAAAATTGCCAAATCATTTACCGAAACCGTAAAGGAAAAAGCGCTGGGGCAAAATGTGCTTACTGCTGTATCGCCCGGGCAGTTGATGGTTAAAGTTGTGCACGAGGAGCTAACTGCACTCATGGGGCAAACAAATGAAGAGATTAACCTCAAGGGCAGCCCTGCCATCGTGCTGATTGCCGGTTTGCAGGGTAGCGGTAAAACCACCTTCTCGGCCAAGCTTGCCAACTATCTTAAAAATAAAAAATCTAAAAAAGTGCTTCTGGTGGCGGGCGACGTTTACCGTCCTGCCGCTATAGATCAGCTCAAGGTGCTGGGTGAGCAGATACAGGTGGAAGTGTTTACCGAGGAAGGTTCAAAAGACCCGGTGGGCATTGCCAAAAAAGCGCTCACGCATGCCAAAACCATGGGGCATGACATTGTAATAGTGGATACGGCAGGTCGTCTGGCCATCGATGAGCAGATGATGAACGAAATTTCTACCCTCAAGAAAACCCTCAACCCCCAGGAAACCCTTTTCGTGGTAGATGCCATGACGGGGCAGGATGCCGTGAATACGGCCAAAGCCTTTAATGATCGCCTGGATTTTGATGGTGTAGTACTTACAAAACTTGATGGTGATACCCGCGGTGGTGCTGCCCTTACCGTTAGGTCGGTGGTGGAAAAACCCATTAAATTCGTAGGTATTGGCGAGAAGATAGATGCCCTCGACCTTTTTCACCCCAAGCGGATGGCCGACAGGATACTGGGGATGGGTGACATCGTGTCGCTGGTAGAAAAGGCGCAGGAGCAATTTGACCAGGATGAGGCCCGTAAGCTGCAAAAGAAAATTGCCAAAAACCAGTTCAATTTTGACGACTTCCTCAAACAGTTGCAGCAAATAAAGAAAATGGGTAATGTGAAAGACCTCGTGGGAATGATTCCAGGAATGGGAAAAGCCATGAAAGACATCGACCTGGAAGATGATGCTTTCAATGGTATTGAAGCCATCATATTTTCCATGACCCCCGAAGAAAGAGAAAACCCGACCCTGCTCAACGGCAGCCGTCGTAAAAGAATTGCCGATGGAAGCGGTACAAGTATTCAGGAGGTAAACCGTCTTATAAAACAATTTGAAGATACCCGCAAAATGATGAAGATGATGTCGGGTGGTGGCGGAAAAATGATGAATATGATGAAGAAAATGCCCGGGATGAGAAGATAAACCTATTGAACACTTCTCAATATTTCTTGTTTCCCCCGGTGTATTAACCTATTTGTAAATCCCATAAACGGAATTTTATGCAGATTATTGACGGAAAGAAAATAGCAGCAGAAATCAAAGAGGAAATCGCTTCGGAAGTAAAAAAGATGATTGATGCTGATGAGCGCCCTCCTCACCTTGCTGCCATACTGGTAGGCAACGATCCTGCCAGCGAAACTTATGTTACCAGTAAAGGTAAAGCCTGCAAGCAGGTGGGTTTCGACTCATCAACCTACAGATTTGAAAGTGATATTACAGAAGAAGAATTACTGGAAACGGTGAGTTTTCTGAATAATGACCCTGACATTGACGGATTTATCGTGCAGCTTCCCCTGCCGGACCATATCGATGAGGACAAGGTAATACAGGCCATTAAACCTGAAAAAGACGTGGATGGTTTTCATCCCGTCAATGTGGGCCGAATGACCATCGGGCTCCCCGCATATATATCTGCCACCCCCAATGGGATTATGGAACTGCTCAAAAGAACCGGCATTGAAACAGAAGGCAAAAATTGCGTGGTGCTGGGGCGCAGCAACATTGTGGGCCGTCCTATGAGTATCCTCATGTCGCGCACTACCCAACCCGGCAATGCCACCGTTACCGTTTGCCACAGCCGTACCCGGAATTTGCCGCAAATAACCGCCCAGGCCGACATACTTATTGTTGCCATTGGTAAACCCGAATTTGTTACTGCCGATATGGTAAAAGAAGGCGCAGTGGTGATTGACGTAGGGATTCACAGGGTGGAGTCTTCTGAAACCAAATCGGGCTTCAGACTGATTGGCGACGTGAAGTATGATGAGGTAGCGCCAAAAACATCTTATATTACCCCGGTGCCTGGTGGTGTGGGACCGATGACCATCGTATCCCTGCTGATGAATACTTTCAAAGCCCATAAACAAGAAATTTATTCCTGAATTGAGCATTTGTAAATTATCGAATCTGAATACTGAGCAGCAGGACCTGCTGGAAAAAGGGCAGCTTTTGCCAGTGATGGAAATGTTTTACTCCATACAGGGAGAAGGCTACAACACGGGTAAGGCTGCTTTTTTTATACGCATAGGCGGTTGCGACGTGGGTTGCCATTGGTGCGATGTGAAAGAATCATGGGATGCCTCTGTACATCCCCTTACCACCGTGGAAGAAATCCTTACACAGGTAAAGTCTTTTCCGGCCAAAGCAGTGGTGCTAACCGGTGGCGAACCCCTCATGTATAACCTGGATGTATTGTGTGCTGCCCTCAAAGAGGCCGGGATAAAGATTTTTCTGGAAACCTCGGGCACCTATCCCCTGAGTGGTTCTTTCGACTGGATTTGTCTTTCCCCCAAATCGCAGTTCAGCCCCCGCAAAGATATGCTTCAGCTTGCCGACGAGTTGAAAGTAATCGTGTATGACGAATCGGATTTTGCTTGGGCACAAACCCATGTTCCACTGGTGAAGGAGAAATGTTTGCTGTATCTGCAGCCCGAGTGGAGCCGGTTTAAAAAAATGCTTCCGCTCATGGTCGATTTTATCCTTGAAAACCCCTCCTGGATGTTTTCTCTCCAGAGTCATAAGTTTATGAATATCCCATAAAACAAAGGCACGAGAGAATATCTCCGCTTCAGATTCTTCATTTTCCGCGTGGAGGCAGCTAAGTGTTTCTACGAAAAAACTTTGCAAAAATTTTCTTAGGTTTGTAGGTATATTCCTCCCGTTATTAAATAAGAAAGATTGCCTGTATGGAGTGAAAACCTATCATTTATCTGAAAATATATTTATGTCCCGACTCCGATTAATTGCGTTTCTGCCTGCTTTTTATGTACTCCTTTTTGCTACAGTTTTTTCCGATTTTGCTTATGCACAGCCAAGGGATTTATCTACCACCAATAACAGGGCCCGCCGTGCCTTTCAGGATGCGGTAAACCTTTATAACATGCGTGATGTAAATGGGGCTGCCGAAAGCTTTCGCGAAGCTATCCGCTTTGATTCCAATTTCATTGAGGCTTATATTGTGATGGGGGAAATGTTTCAAAGTGCCCAGCGATACAGAGAAGCCGTGGAGGCTTACAAACAGGCTATACAGATAAATCCTGAATTCTATACAAATATTTACTTTCAGCTTGCTGAGTCCGCCTTTTTCATAGGAGAGTACGAGTTGTCTCATTCCAACATTCAAAAGTTTCTTGAGTACGAACGCATCAGTGAAACCATGCGCAACAGGGCAGGTAATATATTGAGGCGTAGTGGCTTTGCCATGGAGGCAGTTCAAAATCCTGTACCCTTTGAACCTATGAACCTGGGCGCTGCTATCAATACCCCCTACGATGAGTACGCCCCAACCCTCACTGCCGACGAGCAAACCCTGATTTTCACCCGTAAAAAACCACGGGAAGACCAGGATTTCTTGCACCTGGGGCGCGAATACGAAGATTTTTATGTGAGTTACAGGCAAAATGGTGAATGGACACCTGCAGTAAATCTTGGTGCTCCCATCAATACACAGTATAATGAAGGAGCGCAGAGTATTTCTGCCGATGGTGTACACCTTTATTTCACAGGTTGCAACCGCCCCGGGGGCATGGGCAGCTGCGATATATACTATGCCCGGCGGGTGGGCGACGCATGGTCGGAACCGGTAAATTTGGGGCCACCTGTCAATACCGCATCCTGGGAGTCGCAGCCATCCATATCGCCCGACGGCAGAACATTATATTTCACCAGTAACCGACGGGGGAATTTTGGCCGGATGGATATATGGAAAACTACCCTCGATGAAAGGGGAAACTGGTCGGAGCCTGAAAATCTGGGCGAAGTTATTAACACTGCAGGCCGGGAAATGTCGCCATTTATTCATCCCGACAACCGCACCCTGTTTTTTGCCTCCGACGGCCATCTGGGTATGGGTGGGATGGACCTGTTTTATACGCTGCGGGGTGAGGACGGACAATGGCAGGAGCCTGTTAACCTGGGTTATCCCATCAATACCCACGCAGATGAGATATCACTGGTTGTGGGTGCTTCCGGGCGGGAGGCTTATTTTGCCTCTGAGGCCGAAGGAGGTAAGGGGGGCTCTGATTTGTATTTTTTTGAGCTTTACGAGGAAGCCCGTCCCAGTATGGTCACTTACATGAAAGGATTTGTTTTTGATGCCAACACCCGGGCAAGGCTAAGGGCAAGATTTGAACTTATTGACCTGCAAACCGAAGAAAATCTCGTTCAGTCTTTTTCCAACGAACGCACCGGAGAGTTTTTAATACCCATACCCGTGGGGCGTAATCTCGCGCTTAACGTGTGGAGAGATGGATATCTGTTCTTTTCGGAGAACTTCTCTCTCGAAGATGTACGAACCGGAGTTGACCCCCACCTTTTCGATATCCCCCTGCAGCCCATTCAGGAAGGGCAGAGTGTGGTGCTTCGCAATATCTTTTTTAAAGTAGACAGCCACGAATTGCTACCTGAATCGATCAATGAATTGCAGCGTCTGTTGCAGTTGCTGGAGCAAAACCCCGGATTGAGCATTGAAATCAGCGGCCATACTGATAGTACGGGCAGTTTTCAGTATAATAAAACATTATCGGAAAATCGTGCATTGAGCGTGTACAACTACCTGGTGGAAAATGGTATTGCCAGAGACCGCCTGACTTACAGCGGCTATGCTGATACACAACCCATTGCCGATAATACAACGGAGGAAGGCAGAGCCCGGAATCGTCGAACAGAATTTAAGGTAATTGGAAACCTGTAAAAGAGTGTTGTAATATTCAAAACCCAGAAATATCAAGCCTATGCCGGATAAAATTAGTCTGAAGAAAATCCTTTTTCTGGATGTGGAAACTGTGCCCATGGCAAAAGATTACAGTGAAATTCCCGACCGCTTCAAGGAGTTGTGGGAGAAAAAGGCTGAACGAATAAGGGGAGAGGAAGAAAAAACTGCTCCGGAACTTTTTTTTGAGAAGGCAGGAATCTTCAGCGAGTTTGGTAAAATAGTATGCATCTCTGCCGGGTTTTTTCACGGAGAGGGTAAGGAATTGAAGTTTCGCTGCAAGGCCTTTTACAATGATGATGAAGCAGCCCTGCTTACCGATTTTGCCGGTATGCTCAACAGCAGCTTTAACGCCCCTGACAATTACCTTTGCGGTCATAATTCACGTGAGTTTGATATCCCTTATATTGCCCGCCGCATGCTTATCAACAGGATTTCCCTGCCAGGCATTCTGAACCTTCAGGGTAAAAAACCCTGGGAGGTTACCCACCTGGATACTATGGAACTGTGGAAATTTGGGGATTATAAAAACTATACCTCTCTGGCCTTGCTGGCAGCTGTGTTTGATATTCCCACCCCTAAGGATGACATTATGGGCTCGGATGTGGCAAGGGTGTACTGGCAGGAAAATGATTTGAACCGCATTGCCGTGTATTGCAACAAAGATGTGGTGACAACTGCCCGCCTGTACCTGAAATACTCCTTTCAGGGCGATTTGGCAGATGAGAATGTGGAGTCGATTGTTTAGTGCAAAAACCTGCTTTTTGATTCAATTTTGTTCCTTTTTACTTCCTGCGGTTCACAATATATACCCCTGTGAGCACAAGCAATCCTCCCACGATTTGATAAATATTTAAATTTTCTCCCAGGATGATAATGCCCATGATAGCTGTTACCACAGCCTGGGCCAGCAGTGTAACTGATACGTTGGTGCCTTTGAGGTGCCCCAGGGCATAGTTGATGGCAACCCATCCGCCAAAGTGCGAAATAAGCCCCAGCCCGGCCAGCGAGGCCCAGGTTTGTGTGCTGAACCCGGTGAATGGATTGCCGAGGAAAAGGTTGGCAAAGAAAAGTGCCACTGTCATTATCACCACCGAGAAAGTCATAAAGGTTATTGTGTCAACCCTTTTACGTGACTCCATAGTATAGAGAATATATAGCGCATAAAAGAATCCGGCCACCAGCGAAAGGATATCACCTTTATTAAAACTCATATTATTCCAGGCTTCAATGCCTATTAGCACATTGAGCCCGACCATCGATATAAACAGCCCGAACCAGAATTTGGCAGGAAGGCGTTCGCGAAAAACAATCAGTGAGATGAGTCCTACCCACACAGGGGCATTATTGGCCAGAAGTGTAGCGGTTGCTGCCGAAGTAAGCAGGATAGCCGTATTCCACAAAAATAAATCGATGGCAAAGAATAGCGCCCCGATGGTAATTAAAATCAAATCTTTGCGTGGCGGTATTTTCCGGCCTTTGTATACCCAGATAGGCACAATGGCAATGGCTGCAAAAAGTAAACGGTAAAAAGTAGAAACAGAACCCGGCACCCAGGCCAGCTTAACAAATATGGCCGAGAAACCAATGCACAAAATGCCAAATACAAGGGCAATCCAGGCAAAATAGGGCGAAGTGGTAACTCTTTTTAACATCAGGCTGAAAGTTTTCGCTGCAAAGCTACACCAGTTTTTGTTTTTTTATCCCCTTTGAGGATGCCCCGGCTGCTTTTTATTGTTTTTTGTATCGTCAAAGGCTCCTGTGTGTGGAGTGCATTTTTATTTTGCGCATTGTTTTTTATCAATTGCACAAAATTCTTGTTTGTCATTTAATCCCTAAATTTGTCCTGCAATTACAATAAACAAAGCTAAATATAAAAATACGTCTGACTTTTGAGCAGAAATACTAAAAGATATATGGCAGAAAAAAAGAAAAAATACCTTCTCTCCAAATCCACTTTTATCAAGGGTATGCAATGTCGTAAAGCGTTGTATCTCTATAAGAATCGTTATTTTTTGCGTGATGCCATCAGCCCCGAGCAGAGGGCCAAATTTATCCGTGGCACCAATGTGGGGGTATATGCCCGTGAGTTGTTTCCCGGTGGTGTAGATGCTTCACCCAAAACCCATTTTCAGATGGCACAGTCGGTGGAGAAAACCGCCCAGCTTATTGAAGAAGGACAGACCCCGGTGATATACGAGGCCGCTTTTGCCTTTGATGATGTGGTGGTGGCACTGGATATATTATACAAAGAAAATGGCCTGTGGAAGGGTGTAGAGGTAAAAAGCAGCAGGGCCATTTCTGAAACCTACCATTGGGATGCGGCCCTGCAGTATTATGTTATTACCGGAGGCGGCCTTGACCTGGAAGATTTCTCCATTGCCTATATGGACAGAGACTTTGTTAAACAGGGCGATATCGACCCGCGGAAGCTCTTTATACTGGAAAGTCGTATAGATGATGTTAGAGAAAAGAGTGAGGAGATAAAAAACCTGGTGGCCGATCTTAAGCAAACCATTGCCCTGAAAAGTTCTCCGGCTATACCCATAGGTACTCACTGCAATAATCCTTACCCCTGCGAGTTTATAGGGCATTGCTGGAAAAAGGTGCCAGGTGATTCTGTTTTTCTGCTCAATGGAATACCGGAGGAAGATAAGTTCAGCCTGTATAATGAAAAGGGAGTGCTGACCGTAAAAGAGTTGCCTGCAAACATGGCCGCAAATCCTGAATACAAAAAGCAACTGGATAGTATAGCTCAGGGTGCTCCGGTGGTGGAGAATGAAAAACTTTCTGCCTTCCTTGATACGGGTGTAAAGAAGCCGTTCTTTCTTGAAACATTTACATTCGGGCCTGCCATACCTGTTTTTGAAGACGCCCGACCTTATCAGCAATTCGCTTTTGGGTTGGGCTGGCTGAATATGTCTGAGGGTAAGGCAGAGCAGGCAATTGTGCAACCCGGTGCCTATCCTGTGAAAGAAATTGCAGAGTTGTTGCTTGAAAAGACACAGAATGAGCAAACTCTTTGGGTATGGGATATTCATAAAGAAAAAGCCTTGCTGGAAACCTATAAACTGGCCCTTCCGGAAATGACCGATGCCTTTAATGCATTGAGCGGAAAGTTCAGAAGCCTTAAACAACCCTGGCAGGAGCAGTGGATTGTAGTTCCTTCCATGAAAAAAAAGGTGAATGCAGAAGATTTTCTTGTGCGTCACGACATTACCCCGCAAAAATTGCCCAAAAATCTTACCGTACCCCAGGAGGCTGATGCGTTGTACCAGAAAATATTTATTGCAGATAACGCAGAGGAACTACAGGAGGGAGTTCACTCTCTGGAAAAATACATGCTGGCGAAAATGGAAAACCTTGAAAAAATTCATCAGCTATTAAGGGTTTTAGCAGAAGAAAAAGGAGTGTAAGGTTAAGGTGTTGTAATATAGGGATGTATGATTAAGTTGCTGTCGTACAACTGATTGGGTTGCCGAAAATCTCTATCGCACAACTGGCAAGGCTCCCCGATGTGTTGAAAACTTAATTCTATCCTTTTCCTATTTCATATACTGCTATTGCTTATTTTTGCCCTATGGAAAACACGGAAAAAATGCAAACCGGTCAGACGAGAAGAATATCGCGGGGATCTTCATCGGCTGCTTTGGCTCACATGGGGGATCACGGGCGAATACCGCCACAGGCGCTGGATCTGGAGGAAGCTGTTCTGGGTGCCATGATGCTGGAGCAAAATGCCCTCACCAACATCGTTGACATCCTAAAACCAGAAGTATTTTATAAAGAGTCACACCAGAAAATATTCCGTGCGATTCATCATCTGTTTTCTGAATCGGAGCCGGTTGATATTTTAACCGTTACCCAGAAACTGCAGAAAAATGGTGACCTGGAGGCTGTCGGGGGTGCTTATTACATCTCGCAACTTACCAACCGTATTGCATCGGCTGCCAATGTGGAATTTCATGCCCGCATCGTTGTGCAGAAGTTTTTGCAGCGCGAACTTATCCGTATTTCCAATGATATCATCAAGGATTCTTATGAAGATTCTTCTGATGTTTTCGATATTCTTGATAAAGCAGAAAAGGAGCTTTTTGCCATCAGTGAAACCAATTTGCGTCGTAACTATGCCGACATGCAGGCGCTTGTGCGTGACGCGGTAAAGCAAATTGAAAGTGCAAAAGGGCAGGAAGGCCATATCAGTGGTATCCCCAGTGGCTTTTCTGCTGTTGATAGGGTTACTGCCGGCTGGCAAAAATCTGACCTTATTATCCTTGCTGCCCGCCCGGGTATGGGTAAAACTGCCTTTGTGCTTTCCATGGCCCGCAATATGGCCGTTGAGTTTAAAAAGCCTGTGGCAGTTTTTTCTCTGGAGATGGCAGGAGTACAGCTGGTAATGCGCTTGATTGCCAGCGAAACAGAACTTGCCGCCGATAAACTAAAACGCGGACAATTAGAGCAATACGAATGGGAGCAGCTCAATGCTAAATTGGGCAATCTTACCGAAGCCCCTTTGTTTATCGATGATACTCCTGCACTGTCAATCTTTGAGCTGCGTGCCAAGTGCCGTCGTTTGAAAGCGCAACATGACGTCCAGTTGGTTATTATTGACTACCTGCAGCTGATGTCAGGAGGGGGCGAAAAATCGGGCAACCGAGAACAGGAAATCAGTAATATCTCCCGCTCTATGAAAAGCCTTGCCAAAGAGCTAAACATCCCCATAATTGCTTTGTCGCAGCTGAGTCGTGCTGTGGAAACACGGGGTGGTTCCAAAAAGCCCTTGCTGTCCGACCTTCGTGAATCGGGTGCCATTGAGCAGGATGCCGATATGGTATGCTTCATCTATCGCCCTGAGTATTACAAGATAATGGAAGATGAGCAGGGCAATTCGACCGAAGGCCTTGCAGAGTTTATCATCGCCAAGCACCGTAACGGTTCGCTGGCAGATATTCCCTTGCGCTTCGTCGATAAGTTTGCCAAGTTTATGGACTACGAAACCATTGGCTTTGATGGTGGTGGCGATATGCGCCCCTCTGCCAGCTTTGATGCACCACAGAATACTGTTACCTTGCCTTCTCGTATGAACGATGATACAGAAGAAGATGTTCCCTTCTGATTAGTGTAGGTTTGTTGCTTCAATTAAGGATTTTTAAATACGACAGGATTTAATTTGTCGTTATTTATGCGTAATTTTAAATTATGCTAATTCCAAAATTCAGAGGCATGTATTTCCTGAAAAAACTTTTCCTTCTATTTCTTCTTATTGGCGGACTAAACAGCATAGTGCCGGCAGCACACATTTTTGTGCCTATGGACAATAGCCAGAGCAATCATCTGAAAGCTTATGGTATTGCCTATTATGTGCTTACTTACGATGTGGAGGTGAGCTGGCTACTGAATTATCGCGGAGGGAGTTTCTTGTTTCCGCATCATACCCGTTTTGAGCAGGAACTTGCCATACGGGGGGTTAGTTACCAGATAATTGCCGATGTGCAGGCCGAGGCCATTGCCCGGGAGGTTGCCCATCCAGATGTAAACCAGGAACAGATTGTGCTGCACAAATTGCCGCGCATTGCCGTTTATACTCCGCCACACAGCCTTCCGTGGGATGATGCCGTTACCCTGGCGCTCACCTATGCCGAAATTCCATACGATGCCATATATGACGAGGAAGTGTTGTCGGGAATATTGCCCATGTACGACTGGCTGCATGTGCATCACGAAGATTTTACCGGGCAGTTCGGGAAGTTCTGGGCGGCATACCGCAATGCTCCCTGGTATCAGCAGGATGTGCGATTGGCTGAAGAACTGGCCCGCAAGCTGGGATTTAGTTATGTGGCAGATTTAAAGCTGGCAGTGGCCAAAAATATCCAGCAGTTTGTTGCGGGAGGAGGATATATATTTGCCATGTGCTCGGCCCCCGAAAGTATTGATATTGCCCTGGCAGCAGAAGGGGTAGATATTGTGCATGAAGTATTTGACGGCAGGCCCATGGACTCCAATGCCCAGGAAAAATTGGATTATTCCCGCACCTTTGCCTTTCATGACTTTCGTATCGTAACCAATCCTTACGAATATGCCAAATCAGATATAGACGTACCCAAAACGGGTCGCGACCAGGTTACCGACTTTTTCAGCCTTTTTGAGTTTTCGGCCAAGTGGGATCCCGTGCCTACCATGCTTACACAAAACCATGAATCTCTCATCAAAGGGTTTATGGGGCAAACTACTGCCTTTAAACGTCACCTTGTGAAGCCTACTGTCACCATTCTCGGAGAAAACAGGGCTAATAACGAGGTGAGATACCTGCATGGCTCTTTTGGCAAGGGAACTTTTACCTTTTACGGCGGGCACGATCCGGAAGATTACCGGCATTTTGTTGGCGATCCTCCTACCGACCTGAATCTTTTTCCCAATTCGCCCGGCTACAGGCTCATTCTTAATAATGTACTGTTTCCTGCTGCACGTAAGGAAAAACAAAAAACGTGATGATAGTTAAAAGTTAAAAGTTTATTTAAACAGTCTCCCTCGATCCTAATCCCCAATCTCTAATCACTGATACTAATCTAACCATTCCTTACTTACGTCTCTTGTAGGTGATAAATGCGTATGGATAAGGGTTTTTTTCATCGGGCTGATAGTCTTCCCTTTCTATCATTTCCCACTGCTCCAGATTGATGTCGGGGAAAAAACTATCACCCTCAAAATTGGCAAAAATGCGGGTAAGGTAAATGCGCTTGCTGTAATGAAGGTTAATTACCTGCCTGTAAATCTCTCCTCCGCCCGCCACGAAGACATCGTTTCCATCTTTTGCCTGGCACAGTGCTTCTTTTAAATCAGGAACCACAGTGCATCCCTCGGCTTTATAATCCTTGTTGCGTGTAATGACAATGGTTTTGCGACCCGGAAGTGCTTTACCAATACTCTCAAATGTTTTACGGCCCATGATAAGGGTGTGGCCCATGGTAGTTTCCTTGAAGCGCTTAAGGTCGGCTTTAATATGCCATAGGAGTTTGTTATTGGCTCCGATAACATTGTTGTTG
>SLOR01000179.1 GCA_007132395.1 Bacteroidales bacterium | reverse complement strand
ACCCGTATATGAAATTAGAAATCCAAATGTTAAAGTAAAATCTGCAACCCATGACAAAAACTGTATTTATAACCGGTGCCAGCAGTGGTATTGGATACGACTGTGCCGTGAAGTTTGCCTCATTAGGCTATCGTTTACTGTTGAATGCACGGCGAAAGGAAAAGCTGGAAGCATTGGCAAATGAACTTTCTTTCCGCTTTGGGGTTCAGGTATTTTGCCTTGCTTTCGATGTGCAGGATAGAAAAGCGGTTCTCGAAAAAATACATTCCCTTCCAGAAAACTGGAAACAGATTGATATCCTCGTAAATAATGCAGGCCTTGCCCTTGGCCTGTCGGATTTGCATGAAGGAGATATAGATGACTGGGATAGAATGATTGATACCAATGTAAAAGGTCTGCTGTACGTTAGTAAAGCGATAATTCCGGGTATGATTGAACGAAACCGTGGTCACATTTTTAATATAGGAAGCATTGCAGGCAAAGAAACCTATCTGAAGGGCAATGTTTACTGCGCCACAAAGCATGCTGTTGACAGCCTTACACAAGCCATGCGCATGGAATTGCTGCCATACAATATAAAAGTGAGCCTGATAAATCCCGGTGCCACCAACACGGAATTTTCGCAGGTGCGGTTCAAAGGAGATAAAAATAAGGCCGATAAGGTTTACGATGGGTTTGAACCGCTAAAAGGTGAGGATATTGCTGAGTGCATAGCCTTTTGCGCAGGTTTGCCCGGGCATGTAAATATCAATGACATGCTCATTATGCCAACAGCGCAGGCCACGGCCGGACTAATACACAAAAAGAATTCCTGAAATCGCATAAAAAAACATACGTTAGAAAGAAATTTTTGTATATTTAATAAACTTGTCGTTAATTTGTAGCCCTAGCTTGACAGTCCTGCATTATGCACCTGCTTAAATAAATCCGGGCACAAATACTACCAAACACTTAAAAAAATGGCAGAACCCATTAAAGTAATCATTGTTGATGACCACAAACTGGTAACCGATTGTATTGGCTTATTTCTTAAAGGAGCGCAGGATATTGAGGTAATTGGCGTGGCTCATAGTGGTAAAGATGCTCTGCAGATGCTGAAGAAGATGATTCCTGATGTGGTGCTTCTGGATATCAGTATGCCCGAAATGACAGGTATTCAGCTTACTGAAGCCATAAAAAAGAAGTACAACGATATCAAAATCCTGATTCTTTCCATGCATTCGGATTACAATAATATTTCTGATGCTATTGATGCCGGTGCAGATGGTTATGTGCCTAAGGATGTTTCTTCGGAAGAACTGGTTGAAGCCATCGAAACTGTTTCAAGGGGCAAGAATTATTTCCACTCTACCATTTCCGATGAAATTGTAAAAAACTATGCCAATAAAAGGCAGAAAAACTCCAGTATTCTTCCCCAGCTTACCAAAAGAGAATTGGAAGTGTTGCAACTGTTTGCCGAAGGATATAACAATTCAGAAATTGCAGAACGACTATTCTTGAGTGTGCGTACCATCGAATCGCACAAAAACCACATCCTTCAGAAAACCAACATGAAAAACTCCGTAGAGTTGATCAAGTTTGCCATAAAAAATAAGATTATAGAAATCTGAGCAGCAAGAGTTTTTCTTTCTCCAAATAAATTATTGCCTCATAACTGCACGCCATTCTTCCTGCAGTTGTGAGACAGTTTTTTTATCAACCCCGGATCCTTTCAGATACCGGTTATATCAGGGAGCGGGGGCATTGATCAGCACTTTATACCTATCCTCGATCAGCACTTTATACCTATCCTCCAGAAAAACCCCATTGTAAAACCAAAAGGCAAAATAGTTTTTGAAGCCGTAGTAGCTTACCACGTATTTTCCTTTGTGGGTATATACTTCAGCGCCCCACTTTATGGCCATTTCCAGCCCGGTTTTTTGAATGATGGACTTCAGGATGGCCAGCTCTTCCTGCCACTGGCTGTTGTAATCGGTCATAATTCCTTTCTTTTAAACCTGTAAATTTAAATGAACTCCATTTTGTGCTGGGCACTTTCCAGGTCCAACAGAAACCTTTTGCGCCAGAGCCCGCCGCTGTAACCTGTAAGACTGCCCTTTGCACCCACCACTCTGTGGCAGGGTATGATGATAGGGATTTTATTGGCACCATTGGCACTGGCCACCGCACGCAAGGCCTTCAGGTCGCCCAGGGCCTGTGCCTGCTCTTTGTAGCTGATGGTCTTGCCGTAACCGATACGCTGCAACTGTCTCCAGACCTTCTGCTGAAAGTCGGTGCCCGCAGGGCAAAGCGGTACGCTGAAGGTTTGTCCGGCACCCTCGAAATAGGCCTTCAACTGCTTTTCCAGCAAATCAAGATGGGCATGGGTCTGCTCCTGTATTGGGCTTTGATAGGCCTCCTGCAGTTTCTCCAGTTCGCTATTCAAATCGGGGCTATCGGTAAACATTAGCAGGCAAATTCCGTCCTCCGCAGCACAAGCAAGGATTTCTCCAATGGGGGTTTCAATGGTTCTGGAATAGAGCATGGGGTTTATTTGATTTCGGCTAAATCCCTGACCTTTTCAAGTCCCCTGGGAAAAGTATCATTAAAGTACTCCGCATTTTCGGGAGCAATATCTAATTCTACCAAAAGGGTGGTAACCGGGCCTTTCTCCTTCAGGATATAGTTTTCAATGGCCCCGGTCCATTTCTCAGTAGCTTCATCCATGGGTTTTTCCACAAAGCCGGCCACTTCGCCAATATGTTGAAACATCAGATTGGTATAGGGTGTAAAGACAATAACATCGGCATACATCCCGCTCCCTTCAGGGGTAAGAAAATGTACGCGTCCTCCCTGCTTCAGTTCGCCTGTGTAATAAGAGCCTTCACTGAAAACATTCGTCCACTGGCGGTAAGTATCATCATTGAAAAGCACTTCCCAGACCTTCTTTGCCAAGGCATTGATTTCTACCTGGTAGGTATGCTTGCGGATACCGTAGACATAGTTTTTGAGGGTAGCCATTAAGCTTTCCCAGCCCATCTGGTAGTTTTCAGAAGCAAAAGCAGCACCCCCATCAGCAAAGTTTTCGATGCCCTCATGTTGCAGGGTAACATGCGTTTCTCCGTTTTCTTCCTTCAGCAGCCAGGTTACCACACTTTCGCCTTTGCTATGGCTGGGATGGGTCCAGGTATGGGAAAATTTCTTTTCCGGGATGATTTCTCTGATGGTGCACCGGTGATGAAACTCCCGGGCATCGCCGGGCTCATAGAAATTAAAGGTTGCCCCCACACGCAGTTCAAAGTCAGGAATATCGAAATACCATTCTTTCATTTGACTTTTGACAGTCAGCGCCTGCCAGACTTTTGAGGCTTTGTCTTTGATTGTTATACCTGTAGTAATCATGATTTGCCATATTTGGATTGCAGAAACGCAATGGTAGCTCCCATCAGCTTTTTGAGGGCTTCCTGGTTGATATCAGAAAGCTTCTTTACATAAATGCAGGCTTTCCCCATTTTGAATTT
>SLOR01000331.1 GCA_007132395.1 Bacteroidales bacterium | reverse complement strand
GGCTGAAGGGTAAGCAAAATGCTCTCCGCCTTCTCATTGCTGAACATGATACGGCCATCTATTGCGGCCTGTACTTTTGGTGCTTCGTGGGGAATGGTTTTTTTGAACATGATATCTAGGGATAATGGATTAGTGAATAGTTGTAATTTATAGGTTAGTGATACTTTTCCGTTTTCCTTTTTATCTCTGCGCCTTAGTGCCTTCGCGGTAAAATCCTGTCTCCCTTCTCCGTTCTCCCTTTTCCTTTTATTTAATTCTCAGCGCCTCCGTGCCTCCGCGGTTAATCCCCGTCTTGTTCCTCCGTTTATCCCTCCGGTATTCCCTAAGCCACAGAACCCCACCGGATACAAGAATGATAAGTATCACCAACCCAGCCAGGGGGATAAACAGTATGTAGTAATCCCCAAAGATAAAAGAATAATACCTTCCTGTATGTACTTCCAGGGCCAGGTTCCACAGCGACATGGGCGATTTTTTCTTCACTTCTGCGGGCATAGATGGCACCCGTGCCTGATGTTGCATGGGTAATATTCCGGCATTATAATCAAACAGGAATTCTCCGTTTTCACCCAGGTTCACGTATCCTGCCACAGGTATGCTGCCAAATGGGTTGGCCATACCACGGGCAGGCCCCACAGGTTGCCCTGTAATAAAATCATGAACATGCAAGGCCGAAGGCACCCACCGGTGTATGCCGCTGAACGAACCTGTAATAAAAACTCCGTCGGCGGGTTGTTCAAATACATTGATACCCATTACGCTGATGGGCGGCTGATGAGGGATACGACGCAGGGAATCGCGAAACGAAGGCTCTGCAGCATAAAACCCTTCGGAGGTGGATAGTATAAAACTCCCGTTGTGGCGGTCAAACTGAATATCCCGAAGCTTATCATACCAGGGGTTGGGATGGTCAAGGATGGTGTATTTGATGGCCGGAAAGCTGGAGCGTACAATACTTATGAGCAGGGGAGGCCTGAGGAACATACCCGTAATGGTAAGAATAACCATAAACAGCAATGTCCATATGCCCAGCGTATTATGCCATCGAAGGCTGAAACGGTTAAGGCGGGCAAATCGTTTTCTGGTCAGGGTGCCTTTTTTAAGGTTGCGCATCATATCCGGCGCCACAAACCATATGATTCCTGTAATGCAAAGAAAAATCATCACCAGCCCCATAAAATCCACCAGCAACTTGCCGGGCAGTCCCAGGATTTTTCCACTATGTATCACCCATAGTGCCCGGAATAGACTGGTTTCTCTTTTAAAATCGCTGGGGTAGGGCAGTGGAATTTGCCGGGCACTGAAGCCCTGGTCATCTTCTCTGAAAAGCACCAGATGCGAGCGTGTAAGTATCCAGGTGTCTCTGTCTGTACTGGTAATTCCCGTGATGCGTTGCTCTTTCACCGGCAGCTGCAGGGGGTGCCATTTATGGTTGCGCAATACATACAGCCCTGACATGGTACCGGCCAGAACACTTCCCTGCGCAGTATGGGTAATGGCAGCCGTACGTCGGTTGTCTACACCCCTGCGGATACCCTCATAATAGGGCGTGAAGCTGCTGAAAGTGCTGTCGGTAAGCCATATGCCTATGTTGCCATACACCAGCAGGCTGTCGCGGCCAATGGGTGTGGCCGACTTTACTGCCGACAGGTTCCAGTTATGATAATGATAAGTTTTGGGCAGGTATTTTCTGGGAATGTCCACTCCCGAGAAAAAGCTGCGGTGGTTGAGTACTATGCCGCTTACAGCAAAAAGTAAAATAAAGACACAGGCAATGATACCCAGCCAGCGATGCAGGAACTTGAAGGTTTTCATTGTTTGAAAGGGGAGGTGTGAGATGTGAGGTATGGAGTATGGGGTTTGAGGGTTAACTCAATAACCCATGACCCCATACCCGTTACCAGGCCAAAGTTTATCCTTTAATCATAGTTAGTAACATCTTGAATTGCTGCACTGCTGTTAAAGCGTGGGGGATGTTGGCAGGCATAATGATGGTTTCGCCTTCCTTCAGGATATAAGGTTTTTTGTCGATGGTAATTTCCACCTCTCCTTCCACCACCTGCACCATGGCATCGAAAGGGGCGGAGTGTTCACTCAGCTTTTGCCCCTTGTCAAAGGCGAACAGGCTGATATTGCCGGTTTTTTGTTCCAGTACTTTTTTACTAACTACGCTGTTTTCAGCATAGGTGATATCTTTTTTGAAATTGATGATGCTACTGTGATTGAAATTGCTCATAATAGTATAGTTTAAAAGTTTATAGTTTTTAAGTTGAAAAGTTGAAGCCGAAGCACCACTGTCATCCTGAGCGCAGCGAAGGATCCTGTGGGTCTTAAAGCTGGAAGCTGGAAGCTCGAAGGATTGGGTAAGAGTTGTAAGCGCCGGAAGCTCAAAGAGGCCGTTTTACTTAGACCTCATCCCTCAAACCCTATTACACCTTCCCATTTATTTCCTCCAGCAGTTGGTAGATGTCATCCACACAGGCGCCGCAAACGGTGCCGGCTTCGGTTTCATCCTGCACCTGCTCCACGGAGGTTAATTTTTTCTGGTTGATAGCATCTTCTACCTCACCTTTGGTAATGTCCATACAACTGCAAATAATATCTTCTCTATTCATGGTAAACAGGTATTAAAATGATTAATTATGTAAGAAAAACTGCCTGCAGATTATATAACTACAGGCGGTTTTTGTACTAAATAAATTTAGGTTTAATGACAATCATTGTCCAAAGCCAATACTGGGGCTCATTTTTGCTCCCTCCTTTGATGCGTTCCATGGTTTCGGAAGCAAACATATGCGAATATCCGAAACGTAAAGCCACACCCGGGTTGAGGGCATAGCCCAGCATCAAATCCAGTTCGGTACCCAGGTAGGCATCCATTTGTTCCAGCAGGTTTACCGGGTCATACACACTGGCATCGGCCCAGAAGCCGTGTAAAGCCGCCATACCCATCCAGGGTCCGTTTGAGTAATGGGTCGAGAGGTAAAAGTCTCTTAGTCCCACGTTATTGATATGGTTGCCTACGTAGAAATAGTCCATATGTCCGTTAAAGCGGTGATTGGTACCGAAGTAAGGGGTAAAGGATCTGTTGGTTTCTGTTCCAAACATATTGGTTCCTGATAGCCATTCAAAACCTGCCCTTGCTGTCAATTGTTCGGAGAGTGGGGTAGAGGCTTCTGCCCCCAGGTACCATGCTTTCAAGTCGCGGTTGGCTGCATCTTTGCCCGTTTGCAGGTAGTAAGCTCCCTCCAGACGAGAATCGCCCAGGTTGTGGGTTACATATGCACCCATAGTTTGGTTAAAAACCGTTTCATCGACCTGGTGCTGGTTGCCCAGGTTCATAAACAGCAAACTTATACCGGTTTCGCCGGGCTGGTAATTAACCCAGGCATACTGCATGGTTTTGTAATTGTTAAGCCCGTAAAAAGTGCTTGTGCGTCTTTCTGCTTCCTGGTTAAATGCCAATCCGCCATGGATGTTAAGATTTTCAGCGGCATTCCATTTTAACAGTGCCAGAT
>SLOR01000340.1 GCA_007132395.1 Bacteroidales bacterium | reverse complement strand
GTTTCCCCGAATGACCAACCTGTTCTTCCATGATCCGGAAAAGGTGGCTCCTGCCGACCTGGTGAGGGCATCCATGTCAATACCCTTCTTTTTCGAGCCGGTAGTCTTTAAAAACATTCCCAACAAGGGGATGCAGCGCGATGCCCGGTGGATTGAGCATTGTCGCTATTTTGGCCCGGTTCCCGACAAGGTATCTTTTGTGGATGGGGGGCTGTTGTCAAACTTTCCTATCAATGTTTTTCATCGTTCTGATGGAGGGGTGCCACGCATGCCCACTTTTGGAGTAAGGCTGAGTACCTATCGCGAAAACTATTCCTCCATTAATGGGATAAAGTCAATGGCAGGTGCCATGGTAAGCACTATGCGTCAGATTTACGATTACGATTTCCTGAAACGCAACCCCGATTATTCGCAGCTAATCTGCCACGTGGATGCCGATAAGGACTTTAATTGGCTCGACTTTGAAATTGATAAAGATGAACAGGTAAAGATGTTTTTAAGTGGCGCACGGCAGGCAGTGAAATTCCTGTCGGATTTCAACTGGGAAAAATACAAGGAAACCCGCAAAAAGCTGGCAAGTGCCGATGCCGGTAGTTAGGATATTGTGCAACTCTTCTAAGTCTGATAGGTACAGAATTTTGAAAAAACACTAATTTCGTACTCCATTATAAATACTGTATATATGGCCAAGAAACGCATTGTAGTACTTACCGGGGCTGGCGTAAGCGCTGAGAGCGGCATCAGCACCTTTCGCGATAGTGGAGGATTATGGGAGAAATACGACATTATGGAGGTAGCTACCCCTGAAGCATGGGCCCGCAACCAGGATTTGGTGATGGAATTTTATAACCAGCGCCGCAAGCAGTTGTATGAAGTTGAGCCCAATGCAGCCCATTATGCCCTGGTGAAACTGGAAGAAAAGTATGATGTGCAGATTATCACTCAAAACGTGGATGATTTGCATGAAAGAGCCGGTTCCTCCTGTGTAATGCATTTGCATGGGGAATTAAAAAAGGTAAGGAGCAGTGTGGATGAAAGCCTGGTGTACGAACTGGAGGGCTGGGAGCTGAGAAAAGGGGATAAATGTGCAAAAGGTTCGCAGCTCCGTCCGCATATCGTGTGGTTTGGTGAGCCCGTACCTATGATACCTGCAGCCGCCGAACTGTCTTCAACAGCTGATATATATCTTATCATCGGCACCTCGCTTAATGTGTACCCTGCAGCCAGTCTGGTGGGCTACGTACAGCGTGGATGCCCTGTGTATCTTATCGACCCGGCCGAAGTGAATGTAATGCATATTCCCGGAGTAAAAGTGATTCGGGAGAGAGCCGGCAAAGGAACGGCAGAGCTGGTAGACGAACTGCTTAAAGAAGCATAGATGATTAAGAAACTTTCCATGGACGAACTGGGCCGTATCAGTGCCCTTGAATACAAAGATCGCAATAAATTTCCGCTGGTGGTGGTGCTGGATAATATCCGCAGCATGATGAATGTGGGATCAGTGTTTCGCACGGCCGATGCCTTTCGCATTGAGCGTATCCTGCTGTGTGGCATTACGGCTACTCCTCCCAATAAGGAGATTCATAAAACAGCATTGGGGGCTACAGAATCGGTTGACTGGCAGTATTTTGAAAAAACAACAGAGGCTATAAAACAATTGCAGGCACTGGATTATAAGGTGCTTGCGCTGGAGCAAACCTCCCACAGCCATTCCTTGCATACATTCCAACCCGATGAAAGTCAGAAATATGCGCTGGTGTTTGGCAATGAGGTAAAAGGGGTGCAGGATGATGTACTTGCCCTATGCGATGGAAGTATTGAAATTCCGCAGTTTGGCACCAAGCATTCTTTCAATATTTCGGTAACTGCGGGCATTACCCTGTGGGACTTTTTTACCAAAATGGGACAGTTGGATGTTTTGAATCAACCTTAACCTCAACCTCTTTCAAAATCCCGTACTTTTGCATCCAAAACAATACATTATGCGCATCGATATTCTTACCATATTCCCCGAAATGTTTCAGGGTCCTTTTTCTCACTCTATCGTGAAGAGGGCTGTGGAGAAAGGTCTGGTGGAAATTCACCTTCATAACATTCGCGATTATGCTACCGATAAGCACCGCCGGGTTGACGACTATCCCTTTGGCGGAGGTGCAGGCATGGTAATGATGATTGAGCCGGTACTACATTGCATTAATAATTTGAAAAAAGACAGCGATTACGATGAGATTATTTTCATGACCCCCGACGGGGAGCGTTTCGACCAACCCATCGCCAATCAGTTATCTACAATAAAAAATATTATCCTTTTGTGCGGACATTATAAAGGGATTGATGAGCGCCTGCGCGAACATGTAATTACCCGTGAAATCAGCATTGGTGACTACGTATTGTCGGGAGGTGAGCTGGCCGCAGCAGTGGTTACCGACAGCATCGTGCGGCTGTTGCCGGGTGTGCTGGGAGATGAAACGTCTGCTTTGTCTGATTCTTTCCAGGACGGCTTGTTGTCGCCCCCGGTGTATACCCGCCCTGCCGACTACAAGGGATGGAAAGTGCCGGAGATATTACTCTCGGGCCACGATCGCAAAATTGCCGAGTGGCGCCACGAGCAGGCACTGGAACGCACCCAAAAAAGAAGACCCGATTTGCTGGATGAAAAATAGTTTCACACAGCAAACCGGATCTTACCTTGCCCTTAGGCTTTAGTATTTAGAATCGGTATCCTACAGTAAGCTTAATAACCCGGTTGTAGGCTTTAAAATCACCATCTTCATCCAGTGAGGTAAGGCCAATGTCATAGCCAATGCTGGCTCTTAACCCTCCGGGAACATTAACTCCGGCACCAATTACCAGGGCCAGGTCGAGGTCGCGCATGCCTTCCGTATCTGACTCTGACTCACCGTTGAACTTATAGGTGTTGTCCAGAAGGATAGAAGCCTGCGGTCCTGCATAGAAATGTATCAGGGGCAGCGGGCTTATTTTCATCACCACAGGAATGTCGAGATAGCTTGAAACATTTTCAAATTCAAAACTCACTCCCATAAATGATTCATTATACTGGTATCCCTTTTGCGAATAATACAAACCTGTTTCTACTGCCACTAGTCCGGCCAGTGAGATGTCAAGAAAACCTCCCACATGGAAGCCTATCCTCATTTCTGCATCCTCCACATCATCGCCTCCAACATTGGCAAAATTTAATCCGCCCTTCAGCCCGTAATTTACTTGCGCATGGCTGGTCTGGAAACTTGTAATTGCCATTATTACAGCAAAAACCATTACCCACTTAAAAGTATTTTTCATGATTTGTGATTTTTTGTTTGTAAAAAAGGTTAAAAGTCTCATCAAAACTAATTAAATATTTGCCAATCGCAAAGCAATTCATGGCCTGGGGGAAAGAATAAAAATGGTTTGATAAATTTTCATACTTTTGTGGCCCGGCTTTTAGGTTTACTCATGATTGGGGATGTAAATTATGCATATATTTATTACACCGGGGTGGCAAGATGGGTTTTTTAAAATAAATTCTTTTGTCTTTTTTTTATTT
>SLOR01000304.1 GCA_007132395.1 Bacteroidales bacterium | reverse complement strand
TGGGTTGTACGAGCAACCTCTTATTACATGCACTCAATAGATTAGGCCTGATTTTAAGGACTGCAAAGATAGACAATAGTTTTTTATTGCCAAACCCTTTTATTCTTTTTTTGATATAAAAAACAATGCCGCCAGGTTTTCTGCCACCAGAATCCTGTGGTATCCATTGTTACAAAAATTTCGCTTCCCTAATGTTATAATAGGTTTTCAGTAAATCTGCCGTCAGGCAAGAGTGTACCGGGATTATCCCCAGCAAATCTCCGGGCTTAAAAACCTCCCAGTGCTCGTCGGGGCAATTAAAAATACCATGTTCCTGCGAAAGCCTGTTTACATATATTGGATTGGAAAAACTCTCCCATCCCTTTTCATTAAACCTTACCACTTCACCATATACCTTATCCGTATCATTGAGGATGATATAATCTTTGGATAGATGTACTGCCCCGCCGTAAATCACTATCTCATTGCGTTCTTTGTGTTTTGCCACCACCGGTGCGGCTACCACCATAGCAATCTGGTCCTGATCGCAGGAGGCAAGGTGGTATTGCATCAAATCATAAAACACAAAATTTCCGGGGCGGATTTCATCGATACCCGGAAATTCTGACTCCAGGCTGCAGGTGGGCGTATCGCCCCAAGAAGCAATAATATCAGGGAAGCGGCTTTTAAAATGCCGTGTAATGCCTGCCAAAAGCTTTGATCCCTTACGAAAAACCTTATGGACGTCGTTGAGTGAATTCGTTTGATAGGTATGACCTGCATGTGCCACAAAACCCTTAAAACGAAGATTGGGGTTATGTGTAGCCTTTTCAACAAGTTGCTCGATACCAGCTATATCTTCTGCATCGATTCCGGTTCGGTGTGTACCCACATCAATTTTCACATAAAAATCTACCTTTTGGGTAAGCCCGTCGGAGAGGCTGTCCAGCACATGAGGGTCGGCAAGTAATATTCCCAGATTTATGGTGGACGCCAGCCTGTTGATGGCTTTCATTTCACGAACATTTACAGGGAAGGCCACCATGATATCCTGCCACTGATCATGGGCGAAGTAGTCAGCCATTTGCATAGAGGAAACGGCAATTTTCTCCACCCCCAATTCGCGGAACCACCGGCCTATAGCCTGCGACTGGTGGGTTTTAAAATGAGGCCGAAAATCTACCCCTGCATGTTGTGCTTTATTGATCATCCGGCGGATGTTCCTCCGGCATTTTTCTTCATCTACCACCAATACCGGCGATATTATGTCGTCCATGTGTGTTGTAATTTAATGAGCAAAACCCCGAAAGTCTTGGAGGCTTCCGGGGCTTTATTTGTTGTGTCAGGAAATTTTATCTTCCACAAGTTTCACGATTTCCTGTTCCCGGGCTATGGCCGCGTCCTGTATCTCACGACCCTTTTGCAGGATTTCTGCCACGTATTGTTTATCTTCCAGGTCGGCGGCATTAATTTTCACGTTCATAAAGGCTCCCATTACCGCTGTGCGGGCACATAAGGCTCCTACGCCAGCATCGGTTACAGAGTTGGGGTTTCCTCTTTCTACCATTTCCTGAATCACGTCCATGCTTTCGTAGGCTTTTTGCATCACCCTGAAAGGAACTTCAATGGCATATTTTGTGGCATCCTGAATGGCTTTTTTGCGGGCCTTTTTTTCTTCATCGGTAGACTTGGGCAGCCCGAAAGCATCCATGATACGGTTGAAGGAGCGGGTATCTTCATCTACAAGGAAGGTGAGTTCATCCTTTAGCGCCTGCCCTTTTTCGGCCCATTGGCTGAAGAGCTCCCACTTGTCGTCCCAGCCTCGCTTATGCGAAGAAAGGTTCGCTACCATGGTGGCCAGGGAAATTCCCAGTGAACCCACGTATGCAGAAACAGACCCACCGCCGGGCGCAGGCGACTCGCTTGCGGTTTCATCTACAAATTCCTGCAGATTCAAATCAATGAGTTTCTTGCCACTTTCTTCCTCCAGCATGTACTCTATGATTTTTTCGTTGGGCACAAATGGCTTCAAATCATCAAGACCCATGGATTTTACGGCAATCTTAATAAGTTCTGATTCCGATACCCCCACACTTCTTTGCTGCTTGCGAAGGAAGTATTTTCCGGCGTCAAGCAAAGCTTTTAGCGGCACCAGGCCTACCAGCTCAGAGCCAGATACGCGAATACCTCTTTCCGCGGCCTTGTTCACCACCTCATCAAAGGCAATGTGCACGGGAGTAACAGAAATATTGGTAAGGTTCATGGAAATCTGGGCAATGCCATATTCTTCAATAAACCAACCAATTGCTTTTACTTCTTTGAGTGTGCCGGGAATAAATACTTTTTCACCCTTTTCGTCGGTAACAATTTTTCCGGTAATGGGGTTTCCTTCCCTTTTCACCCTTCCTTTTTCCCTCACATCGAAAGCAATGGCATTGGCACGACGGGTGGATGTGGTGTTAAGATTGATATTATAAGCCACCAGGAAATCTCTTGCTCCCACAGCGGTAGCTCCGGTTTTGGGATTAAACTTCGCGGGTCCGAAATCAGGCTTCCACTCCGCATTCTTAAATTTATCGGGCAGACCTTCATACTCGCCACTGCGGCAGTTGGCCAGATTGCGGCGCCTGGGTTCTCTGGCCGCATTTTCATAGCAATACACCGGGATGTTGAGTTCGGTTCCGATACGTTCAGCCAGCTTATGGGCATAGGCTACCACCTCTTCCATGGTTATATTGGCCACAGGTACCAGTGGACAAACATCCGTTGCTCCCATACGCGGGTGCTCACCCTTGTGTTTGCTCATATCAATAAGTTCGGCAGCTTTGCGGACAGCGCGAAAAGCTGCTTCAATGACCTCATCAGGCGTACCTACCATGGTTACCACGGTACGGTTGGTGGCTTTGCCCGGGTCAACATCCAGGAGTTTTACACCTTCTACGGATTCAATTTCAGCAGTAATCTGCCTGATAATTCCCATATCAACACCTTCACTGAAGTTGGGTACGCATTCAATAAGCTTTTTCATAGTAATTATATGTTTTGAATTTTAAGGGATATATTGGGGTAGTTATTAATGTTTAGTGAAATGAGTTTAAAGTTAAGAGTTTAGAGTCGCAGAGTCAAGCGTTGACAAATACTCCGCTCAACCTTACCTTATCTGCGAAATTATAAAAAAAAGCCACTGGTTTGGTACCAGTGGCTTTTTCTTTTGAGAGAGGAATATATGACTACATTCTTTTCTCTTTGATTCTTGCCTTCTTTCCGCGCAGCTCTCTGAGGTAGAAAATTCTTGCCCTGCGAACAACACCGCGACGGTTGAGTTCAATTTTTTCAATAAACGGAGAGGTGATGGGGAAAATTCTTTCCACTCCAATGTTACCGGAAATTTTTCTTACTGTAAAAGTTTCAGTAGCACCATTTCCTCTTCTTTGAAGTACTACTCCCTGGAAGGGCTGAATCCTTTCCTTGTTTCCTTCTCTGATTTTATAGTGTACAGTAACGGTATCTCCGGCTTTGAATGCAGGGTATTCATTCTTTTCTGTCAAAATATCCTGCACAAAATTCATTATATCCA
>SLOR01000247.1 GCA_007132395.1 Bacteroidales bacterium | reverse complement strand
GTGGCTTTACCACTACCATTAAGGCCATAGACGGGCCCGAGGGGCCTGTAAAGGAGGCGTTTGCTCCCATGTCGGTGAGCATCAGGCTGACCGACGAACTGGATATCAGCCGGGGTGATATGATTGTAAGAGAAAACAACCGTCCGCAGGTAAATCAGGATATTGATATGATGGTGTGCTGGATGCATACGAGAAAGCTATCACCCAACGGAAAATACGCCATACGGCATACCACCAAAGATGCACGCTGTATAATTAAAAAAATCCATTATAAGGTAGATGTTAACACTTTGCACCGCATACAGGATGACCTGGAAGTAGGGATTAATGATATTGCCAGGATTTCGGTTCGTACTACTCAGCCCTTCTTCACTGATAAATATCAGATAAACAGGATTACCGGCAGTGTTGTCCTGATTGATGAAGGAACCCATGAAACGGTGGGGGCAGGTATGATTATTTAACACTACATGGCATAGAAAAAGTGGCTGTTTCAGAAGCCTGATGCTAATCCTTAGATTAATTCGATAAGCGCATTATGCAATGAGTCGAATTAATCTAAGACGACGTTTCGACACGCTCAACGTCCGGGAAGCATTGCTGAAACAGCCATTTTTATTTAAGAGATGTTTTAAAAAATGCTTTGGTCAAAAATATCCCTGCGCTGTGGCTCTGTTTCCTCCAGTCTCTCACAGTCGGTAATAATATTCAGCGGTGTGAGAGGGGGCTCAAAGTCTTCCATGGAAATGTTGATATCCGCATCTTCATAAAGCCTTGTCATAAACTTGGCCCAGATGGGAAGCGCCATGTTGGCTCCCTGTCCCAGGGTAATAGTCCTGAAGCGAATGCCCCGGTCTTCAGCACCCACCCAAACGCCTGTTACCAGGTCGGGGGTTATACCGATAAACCATCCGTCGGAGTTGTTTTGTGTGGTACCTGTTTTGCCCGCGATGGGGTTGGTGAGCCCATAGCGTGTGCGTAAGCGAATACCCGTTCCGTATTGCACCACCCCTTTCAAAAGTTCCAACATCAGGTAGGCGGTTTGTTCGTTCATGGCCTCATTCTGCTCGGGGATAAAGGATTCAATAAGGTTGCCGTTGCTGTCTTCAATGTGAGTTACAAAGCTGGGTTTGATATGCACTCCTTTGTTGGCGTAGGTTGCCATGGCTCCTACCATTTCATATACCGATATGTCGGGTGTACCCAGTGCAATGGCAGGTACGGGATCCATGGGAGCCCTTACCCCCAACTGCTTAACAAGGTTAACCAGGGCATGGGGTGAATATCTTTTAATCAGGAAAGCCGAGATGTAGTTGGTTGAGTTGGCCAGTGCCCACTTTAGGGATACCATTTCTCCTTCTCGCGCGGAGGAAGAGTTCCTGGGTTGCCAGAAGGTACCATCGTGCAATTCTATGGAAACCGGGATGTTGGGGATTTCTGTACAGGGGCCAAACTCACCTTCCTGCATGGCAAGGGTGTAAAGGAAGGGCTTGAATGTTGAACCTACCTGACGCCGGCTCTGATATACGTGGTCAAATTTGAAATGCTCGAAATTGATGCCCCCCACATAGGCACGTACATGGCCTGTTTGTGGTTCCATGGCCATCATCCCTGTGTTCAGAAAATGCTTGTAATAGCGTATGGAATCCATGGGCGACATGATGGTGTCTTTTTCTCCTTCCCAGGTAAAAATCCTCATGGAGGTGGGGGTGTTAAAGTTTTTCCTGATGGAGTCTTCTGTGGCTTTGACAACACGATTCAGATAATTAAATCTGTCGGTACGTCGCATGGAGTTATTCATTAGCCTGTTCATTTCTTCCTGAGATAGGTCTTCTCCAAAGGGTGCAGAGCGGTATCCTCTCCAGTGGTTGAAAAATTCTTTCTGCAGGTATCCTCCCATATGTTCGGCCACGGCATCTTCGGCATGCTGCTGCATGCGGGCATCGATGGTGGTGTAAATTTTTAAACCGTCCCTGTATATATTGTAGTAGGTGCCGTCGGGTTTCATACGGGTTTGAGCCCACTGTGCCAATTGATGACGAAGGGTTTCTCTGAAGTAGGTTGCAGGTCCGGTGTTTTGATCCTGGATGCGGAATTCCGACATATCCATGGGTAATACTCTCAATGAGTCATATTCGTGTGGGCTTATAAAGCCATAGCGTTCCATCTGGCTTAATACCACCTCGCGGCGCAGGAAAGACCTTTCAGGATTTCTTACGGGGTGAAACCAGGTGGGGGCTTTCAGTAAGCCTACCAGCACGGCAGCCTCCTCGGTCTTCAGGGAGTCGGGGGTGGTGTTAAAGTAGGTTTTTGCTGCCAGGCGGATTCCGAAAGCATGGCTGCCGAAGTCTACCGTGTTGAGGTACATGGCCACAATCTCGTCTTTGGTGTAGTTGCGCTCAAGGCGTGCAGCGGTGACCCACTCTTTGAGTTTGATAATTACCATTTGCAGCTTGGAAGGGTTTTCCTGACGAGGGAAAAGGTTTTTGGCCAGCTGCTGGCTAAGGGTACTTCCTCCCCCGGCACTGCGCTGCCCTCCCAGTATGTTTCTTACAACAACACGCATGATACTTCTTACGTCCACTCCCGAGTGATTGTGAAAGCGGATGTCTTCGGTGGCAAGCAATGCGTTTACCAGGTTGGGCGAAAGTTCTTCGAAGTTTACATTGCTTCGGTTGTGAATGTAATAGGTTCCCAGCAGTTGTCCGTCGTAGGAATAAATCTCGCTGGCAAGATTGCTCTTGGGATTTTCCAGTTCTTCAAAAGAGGGCATAAAGCCCCACAGGCCCAAGGAGATGGAACCAAAAATAAGAACCGCCAGTGCCACCGGCGCAAAAATAATTATCCAAAAAACTTTCAGATATTGTTTAAAGTCTTTGGCCTCTTTTTTAGTCATTGGTTATTCTTTTATTAAAGTAGTTATCTTGTAACGAAAAAGCGTGCTGCTTATTTTCTTTCAATACGGAGTCCTATATCTGTTATGCCGGGCAGAAGTTCTCTGCGCATGGCTTGCTCTATGCGGAAGATATACTCACCCTCAAGGGGAAACCATACATCTTTTCTGAAATGAAAACTGTTGGTTTTGATATTGCCGAATCCTGTCCCGGTCCATTTGCCTCCTCTGTCGGCAAGAATGGTTTCAATTGTATCTCTGAAAATTCTTCCGTCAGGAAACTCCGTTTCAAAAAAAACAATGAAATTGCTGTAAGGATAGTCGGTGTTGTTTCTTACGTTGAGGAACAGATCGTACAAAGCAATGGTATCAGTAAAAGTTTCCTGAAATTCGTAAATGTGTGTAAATTCCCACCCCTGGGCGTCCACTTTTTTATTTTGCTCAAAAACCACCTGCGGGTTGCAGGCCATAAGGCCAATGAGTAGCATAAGAGCAAAGGGCAGAGAGAGTTTTCTGATGATTTTTGTATGCATGCTAAAAACAGGTTGTTTTGAAGGAGAAATCCTCTTTTTTTGACTGCTCCCGCGCGTTGTCAGGCAATCTTTGAGGATGTGTTCAGCCAATTAGGGTATTATATTTTCCTGTTACAGGAATTTATTTTTTTCTCCTGGGTTTATTTCTTCTTTTT
>SLOR01000006.1 GCA_007132395.1 Bacteroidales bacterium | reverse complement strand
ATCTACCTTAATTATGCTCTCGTCGGTGCCTTGTCTTTTGTACACTACCGCATAGTTGTTGTCGAGGTATGCATTGGCAAAGGCCACGATGTCTTCTTTGGTGATTTGTTCCCATCGGTTAAAGCGATCTACGTAGTGTTCCCATTCCATGTTTCTTGTAAAGGCATTCACAATGGCGCTAGTTCTGCCCCTGTTGTTTTGCATTTGCCTGATTTCGCCCAGCTTCATGTCGTTAATAACGGCCTCCAAGAGCCAACCGGGGAAATTCCCGTCCTTGAGGTTCTCAATTTCTTCCAGCAAAATATCGCGTACCTCCTCCAGCTCCTGGCCCGATTTGGGGCTAGCCATCAGTTGCAAGGTGGAATAGTCTTCTTTGCTGTAAAGGCCGGCATTGGCTCTCAATACCTTCTGTGCCTGGTTCACGTTGAGGTCGAGCAGGCCGGCGGTTTGGTTGGATAGTACCCTTGCCAGCAATGTGGCAACGTCGGCTTCGGGGCTGTTTGCTCCGGGCAGACGCCATCCAAGGCGCAGGGTTTCGGCACTTGGACCAAACACATCGGCCTCGATGGGGTGGGTGATGGGTTCTTCCTGTCCAAAGGAAAATTCGGGCACTGGTCCGGGCTCAAATTTCCCGAAGCTGTCATCAATCATTTTGATAACCTGGTCGGGGTCGAAATCGCCCGACAGGATAATGGCCATATTATTGGGCACATAATATGTGTTGTAAAAATCGCGAATGGTGCGTATGGAGGGGTTTTTTAAATGATCCTGTGAACCAAGTGTGGTTTGGGTACCGTAGGTGTGATGGGGATAAAGAAGCTCAAAAAACGCATCAAAAACTTTTCGACCGTCGTTGTCAAGACTCATGTTCTTTTCTTCATACACGGTTTCCAGCTCGGTATGGAAAAGGCGGAAAATGGGGTTGCGAAAACGCTCAGCCTCAACAGTAATCCAGCGTTCCAGCTGATTGGAAGGGATGTCGTTGATGTAAACCGTTTGTTCCACACTGGTGTAAGCGTTGGTGCCACTGGCGCCCAGCACCGATAGCAAGCGGTCGTATTCATTGGGAATAGCGTACTTTGAAGCTTCGTAAGATAATGAGTCGATTTCACGGTAAATGGCTGCTCTTTCAGCTTCATCTTCCAGGAAACGATGCACTTCGTACAGGCTGTCAATTTTGTTCAGGTAGTAACTTTCTTTCTCAAAGTCAAGGGTGCCGAAGCGGTCGGTGCCTTTAAACATTAAATGCTCAAGGTAGTGCGCCAGCCCTGTATTGTCGGCAGGGTCGTGCTTGCTGCCTGCTTTTACGGCAATGCTGGTGTAAACGCGGGGTTCGTTCTGGTAAACGGTGAGATAAACCTTCAACCCGTTGTCAAGGGTGTAAATACGGGTGTTCATAGGATCGCCCTGCACGGTACGATAGGTGTAACTGCCTGCCTGGCTTATGAGCGGCAGGGCAGCAAAAATGGCTATGAACAAAACCTGTAGTAAAATGCTTTTTTTGTTCCTCATGTGTTGAAAAATTTTGGATGGATTTGAATTGAAACAGTCTGAGCAACAGTGCTCAGGAAGGGATATATGGGTTAGTATTCTGCAAAACCCGGGTCTAAAGTTATAACATTCAGTCTATTGCATGGGAATATAAGATTCGTTTAACAATTCTTAACACCCTCTGGATTTAAACATACCCCCTGATGCTTTAGCGTACAGTACTTCATGATTATTTCTTAGCTTTGTTTGATAGCAAGCACAAAGTATGGCCGTTACCAATATTGAAAGAAAGATTTTTGAAATTACTTCGGAAGAGGAATTTAACACGCTGGCGCTGGAAGTTTTCCGCTACCAGTATGCGCACAATAAGGTTTACCGTGATTTTTGCCGGGCCTTACTCGTGAGTCCTTCCGATGCCAACCATTATAGTCGTATCCCTTTTTTACCCGTCGAATTCTTTAAAACGCACATACTTGTAAGCGGTGACAGAAGTGCTGAGCTGGTTTTCAGCAGCAGCGGCACCACGGGTATGCAAACCAGCAAGCATCACGTTTTGGAACCATCACTTTACAGGAATAGTTTTCTGCGTTGCTTCCGGATGTTTTTCGGTGATCCTCAGGATTATCACCTGCTTGCATTGTTGCCTTCCTACCTGGAAAGGGAGGGGTCTTCCCTAATTTATATGACGGAGCATCTTTTAAAGGAAAGCAATAGCCCTCACAGCGGGTTTTACCTTCACGACCTGAAGGGGCTGCAGGAAAAAATTATTTCACTGCAAAAAGATGAACGCAAGATTTTGCTGCTGGGGGTAAGTTTTGCTTTGCTGGATATGGCTGAACAATACTCCGTTAATCATCCCCGCCTCCAAATCATGGAAACCGGAGGCATGAAGGGCCGGCGCAAAGAACTGGTGCGGGAGGAGTTGCATCAGGTGCTTACTTCAGCCTTTGGAGTAAATGCCATCGGCTCGGAATATGGCATGACAGAGCTTCTTTCGCAGGCATACTCTTTCGGAGACGGTATTTTTCAAACCCCACCATGGATGAAGGTACTGGTGAGAGATACCAACGATCCGCTCTCCCTGCTGCCTGCCGGGCGCTCAGGGGGAATTTCTGTTATAGACCTGGCGAACCTGCATTCCTGCGCTTTTATTGCCACTCAGGATTTGGGTCGCACCCACGAAAACGGCTCTTTTGAAATCCTGGGGCGTTTTGACAACAGCGACATCAGAGGATGCAACCTTATGGTGAGCGGTGTTTAAACCCTTTTGTGGTGCTTTTGAGGTTTTTGGGATTTGTCTTTTTGCCGTCAATACAGGATTATTAGCAATAAGTGTTTGATAAACGGCGTTTTTGTGAAGAATTTTGGTATTTTTGGCAAATTCCTCCAAAAAAGTTTTCTATGCGGCAGGTAATCCTGAAGTTTCTCAAATCCAAGTACCTTGTTTTCATATGCCTTATCGGCCTTTTGCCTGTGTTGTCTTCCTGCAGTAACGAGGGAATTACTCCGCCCCGGGCCAGTGAAGGTGTGCTTGATGCGGGAGGGTATTTTAGTAATCAGTCGGTTTTTCTTTACCTCGACGGGGAATGGGAGTTTTACCCCTCACGGTTTGTGATGCCTGGCGAGTTTCATCTTTTTGAGCCCGATGCTTTCCTTACTGTTCCCGGGTACTGGAACCAGAGAAGCAATGGGAAATACCGGGATGTGCATTATGCCACTTATCGCCTGCGGGTGGTCAATCATGGTTTACCCAGTGTGGCCAGTTTACGCAATAATGAAATTTTCAGTGCGTTCCGGCTATTTGTAAACGGGCGCGAACTGCTTAATAATGGTGTTGTAGGAACGAGCAGAGAGGAGGAAGTACCTGTATTTCAGCCTTCTGTAAGAAGTGTTTTTTCAGCCGTTGATACCCTTGAGTTGGTATTGCACGTATCCAATTTTCATCATGTGAACAGTGGGATTTTTGAGTCGCCGCAATTGGGGACCCATTACTCGCTTTGGAACAAGCAGCTCTTTAATGTGGGTTTCTCATTCCTGGTGCTGGGCGGTCTGCTTATCATGGCATTGTATCACATGGGGTTGTTTTTTGTT
>SLOR01000271.1 GCA_007132395.1 Bacteroidales bacterium | reverse complement strand
CAAAGTTACAATAATGTACCATGACTTTAATCGCTTTTTTTCAAATTGAACCAACACGAAAAAAAAGGAGCAAAGCCAAATTATTTCACATTTTTACAGCTTCACCCCCTCATTTTTTGTTTATTCTAGCTTTTTTTGGTCTTTTTTCTTGCACACCCCTCCATTTTTTATACCTTTGAAGCGAAAAACCAAACTATTTGACAGCTATGACCAACAGACGATTCTCTGCACTTGCAGAAGCACTAAAACATGAACCCCTGGAATTCAAAGCAGAAAGCACCAGGGTTTCTGATTTTTTCGGCAGTAATGTGTTCAATGACAAGGCTATGCGGGAGTACCTTCCCGACGATGTGTACAAAAGCATCAGCGAAAACATTGAAAAGTCAGAAATGATTGATAAAAAAGTAGCCGACCAGGTCGCATCTGCCATGCGGGCCTGGGCAGGCAGCAAAGGTGCCACCCACTACACGCACTGGTTTCTGCCCCTCAACGGTGCCACGGCCGAAAAACACGACTCTTTTTTCAGCCCTACTTCCGACAACCGCACCATTGAGCAGTTCGATGGCAGCAAACTCGTACAGCAGGAGCCCGACGCAAGCAGCTTCCCCAGCGGTGGCCTTCGCAATACCTTTGAGGCCAGAGGCTATTCGGCATGGGACCCCTCCTCCCCGGCATTCATTATGGACCAAACCCTGTGTATTCCCACCATTTTTGTTTCCTACACCGGTGAAGCACTCGATTTTAAAACTCCTCTGCTAAAAACACTGGCACTTATTGACCATGTAGCAACTGACATATGCCAGTTGTTTGACCGCAGCATTACCCGCGTTTATCCTACCCTGGGGTGGGAACAGGAGTATTTTCTCATCGACGAGTCGCTCTATCATGCCCGCCCTGACCTGATAATGACCGGACGTACACTGCTGGGTCATGGCCCGGCCAAAGGACAACAGTTGGAAGACCACTACTTCGGCGCCATTGCCCCGAGGGTAAAAGCGTTTATGGCAGAATTTGAAACGGAATCCTGGAAGTTGGGCATCCCCGTTAAAACCAGGCACAATGAAGTTGCTCCCAACCAGTTTGAGCTGGCCCCAGTATACGAAGAAGCCAATATTGCGGTGGATCACAATCAACTGGTAATGGTTGTTATGGATAGGGTAGCCCGGAAGCATAAATTTCGTGTACTGTTTCACGAAAAGCCCTTTGCCGGGGTTAACGGGAGTGGAAAGCACAACAACTGGTCGCTGGCCACCAATACAGGGAAAAACCTGCTCAGCCCGGGGCATACCCCAAAAACCAACCTGCTTTTCCTTACTTTTTTCATCAACTTTATCAAAGCCGTGCACAACCACAGCGACTTGCTGCGCGCAGCCATTGCATCGGCCGGTAACGATCATCGCCTGGGTGCCAACGAGGCTCCACCTGCCATCATCTCTATTTTCATTGGCACACAACTTACCAAAGTACTGGATGAGCTGGAGCAGAAGGTGAAAGATCGCAAAATGACCCCCGATGAAAAAACAGAGCTGAAACTGAATATCGGTAAGATTCCCCAAATCATTCTCGACAATACCGACCGCAACCGGACCTCCCCTCTTGCCTTCACTGGCAACAAGTTCGAATTCAGGGCAGTGGGCTCAACTGCCAACTGCGGACCCGCCATGATTGTACTTAATACTATCCTGGCAGAGCAGCTGAAAGCGTTTAAAATAAGCCTGGACAAAGCCATGGAAAAAGGGGAAGACAAAGACGAGGCAATATTTAAGATCCTGAGGGATTATGTTAAAGTGTCGCGGCCTGTACTTTTTGAAGGAAATGGATATAGTGATGAATGGGTTGAAGAAGCACAAAAAAGAGGACTGTCGAACTTTAAAAACACCCCCGAGGCCCTCTCTGCCTATATTACTGAAAAAACCCTGAATCTTTTCAGCAGCAATAATATTTTCACCCCCAAGGAATTGGAGGCGCGCTGGGAAATCAGGCACGAAAATTACGCTAAGGTACTTCAGATTGAGTCAAGAGTGCTGGCCGACCTGGCAGGCAACCACATTATTCCCACGGCCATTAAATACCAGAATGTGCTGGTAGAAAATGTTAAAGGCCTGAAAGAAATTCTGACAGAAGAACAATTCAACGAGCAGGCCGATTTGCAGAAATATGTAATTGCCAAAATTTCTGAACATATAAGCGCTATCCGCAGAGATGTAAAAGAGATGATTGAAGAACGAAAAACTGCCAACTTATTCGAAGAAGCACATAAACGCTCTTTTCACTATTGCAATGAGGTGAAGCCTTATCTTGAAAGAATCCGTTATCATGTGGATAAACTGGAGTTGCTCATTGATGATGAACTATGGACGCTTCCCAAATACAGGGAAATGCTCTTTGTAAAATAAACTCCCTTCAACAACAATGTTTTGCCAAAAAAAGCCGGAATTCATTTCCGGCTTTTTTTATCTGTAACCAACAAAGTCTTTTTCAATAATCCGGTCAGAAGTTATACACCAAACCAATACCCAATTGCTGCTTAAACTGTGTAGTTGGCCGCATGCCTACCTGCACCTGCTCGCCGTTTTGTGTTTCGTACCTGGGTATAAGTATATCATGGTCGTAAAGCAAATGGAAACCCACGCTAGCCGTTAAAAATTTATTGATGGGCATATTAATATTGGTAATCCAGTCAACATCCGTGTTTTTCCGGTTGCTCACATCTTCATCAGTATAATTGTTAAACAGTACAATGCGCGAATTTATCTGCACATTGGGCAAAACTTCCTTCTCAAACTGAATGCGTACCGAGGCACCAAACTCGGGGTTTATATTTCTTCCGTCTTTTACCTTATTCCCCAGGTCATCATATTCTGCAGGGTCCACACCATAAGCCCCCTGATCTGCCAGATCCTGATTGGTTACATAGGTAAACTTGCCGGTGGCAGGAGAGAAGAATACAGACAGAAACTCCCATGGTTTATAATCGAAACCTAATGCCACTGTCAAATAAGCCGGAGCCATAAAACGCGAAACAACAATACTGTCATTGGGATACTGATACCCTTTGTTAAACTGCGACTGAAAGTTGGCAAGAGCTGTATAGCTGAATTTTTCGCTGATTTTTCGTCCCAGTTTGGTAAAAACATCAATATTATCTGTGTTTTTGCGGGTGGGATTATCTTCCAGCTTTACAATTCCGTAAGCCAAATCCACATAATTTTCCCATGCATAGTAACCCTGTTCGTAATTGGCATTAAAACGAGCTCTTGAAGTGGACGAAAATGAATTTTCACCCCCGGCTGCCCAGTTGGTAAAACTAACCTGATTCATATTCTGTTGAAAGAAACCCGAAAGCTCCCATGCCTTTTCCTCTTCCTCAGGTTCGTCTGCAAAAAGAAAAAATGCTGGCAAAAGTAAAATGATAGATAACAAATTTTTTTTATTCATAATTGAGATATTGTTTATTGTTATTTCATGAGTTTATTTTCTGATAAAAGGCGAGCGGTAAGAAAAGAATGCAAACAATACAGGACTCAATATGTTTATCAATAAGAACATTTTGCGCTTCGATACACAAAACTAACTCATTTTATTTGATGTTTATAGATAATTAATTATCAGGTATAGATTATCTGTGACATTTTTTTTAAACCCATAGCATTATGCAAGCAATCTTATTTCCCATGGCCAACGGCAATTGCCAGATAAGAGAAGTTAAGACTCCTTCACCTTCTGCTGGTGAGGTACTGGTAAAAATAAAAGCCACAGCCCTTAATCGTCGTGATCATTGGATCAAGAAAGGTATCTATCAGGGTGCAGCTTTCCCTTGCATTCCGGGTTCTGATGGTGCCGGTGAGGTAATAAAAACAGGAAAAGGTGTAAATAAGAAATGGCTTAACAAAGAAGTCATTATAAATCCTGCACTACAATGGGGTAACCAGCAGGACTATCATCAGGAAGATTTTCAGATTCTGGGCCTTCCCAGCCAGGGCACAATGGCTGAGTTTGTATGTGTTCCTGAAGAAAACCTCCATGAAAAGCCTGTCGGCTGGTCATTTGAAAAATCGGCAGCTTTACCCCTCGCCGCATTGACGGCCTATCGGGCTTTGTTTTTCCGGGGAGAACTAAAAAAGGGACAAAAGGTGTTTATTACCGGGGCAGGAGGCGGTGTTGCCGTATATCTGATTCAGTTTGCGATTGCTGCAGGAGCCAGGGTTTTTGTCAGCAGCAGTTCTGAGAAGAAGATCAAAAAAGCCATATCCCTGGGCGCCGAAAATGGGGTGCTTTACACTGGCGATAACTGGACAAAAAACCTTGAGGAATTATCTGGTAATCAGTTTGACCTGATTATCGATAGTGCTGCAGGTGAAAACTTTGGTTTTTTCCCCAGTTTACTGAGAACCGGAGGAAAAATTGTCATCTTTGGTGGGACAGCAGGAAAAATTCCTGAGCTTACTGCTGCAAAACTATTCTGGAATCAGGCTTCCGTCCTGGGCACTACCATGGGAAGTCCTCAGGATTTTGAAAACATGATGAATTTTGTACAAGCGCATAACCTTGAGCCGGTTATTGATAAAATATTTCCTATGGTTGACGCTGAACTAGCATTCAAACATATGGAAAACCATGAACAATTTGGCAAGATTGTTATAAAAATTGACTGATTTCAGCTTACATTGTTGCAGTTTTGAAAAATCAGTGAAACAATTACTACGGCAAACCCTTAGACAAATTTTAGTAAATAAACGGATTGACAGGTGTTAGATTGATCGCTATATTTGATAAATAATCGTTCTTTAAAGATTTGACGAAATTTTATATCGACAGATATACAAAAATAAGCAACTTGCCTGTGATTGGTGTGGCAACTCAGCATTTAAGATGAAGCAATATTCAGAAGATTGGTAATCAAGCAGATTAGATGAAAAATCAGAAGTTGGAAAATGCACCATAGTTGCCGGAGAATGGTAATTTTATTAAGTGTTGTCGGATACACTTCTTAAGTCAAATTACCGAATTCTCTCTGAATGGGGAGGTATCAGAGTTTAAGCCTTTACATGGCAAGTTGCTTTATCTTGAAATTCAAAAAGATATTTGTACGTTAACAAGTAACTTTTTTATGATATTGGATTTCTGCAAGGCAGAAATTCATGTTTTTGGTTTTATTGTTTTACAGTGTTAGTGGTGTGAGGGTTGTCTTTGTGAAAAGGCAGCCCTTTTTTTTGCACAAAAAAAGCCGGTGATTCACATCCCGGCAAACAGGTAAGGTTGTCATTGACCTGTAATAGTTCACTGATTTCTTTACATCATTAGGGCTTTATCATCTTATTTTTCAGGGCAAAGCTGACCAACGCTGCCGTATTTTTCAGTCCTGATTTTGACAACATATTATTTCGGTGGCCTCCAACTGTGCGGGGGCTGATACTCAACTTTTCACCTATATCAGCATTGGAATGCCCCTGGCTTACCAACTGTAGGATCTCCAGCTCTCTTTTAGTAAAACTATCGAGAATATTTTGTTCCTTAGAAGATTGTTTGGCATTAAACACTTTACGTGTAACCATAACAAGTATCTCGTCACTAAAATATCCTTTTTCCTGAGCCAGATTATCGATGGCCTTAACAAGTTCGTCTTTCCCTATATTCTTTAACAGATAGCCCAATGCACCTGCCTGTAGCATTTCCTCTACATATTCATTTTCTCCAAACATGCTAAGAGCGAGGATTTTTAAGTCAGGATGCTTTTCCAGTGCCTGCCGGGTAGTATCTATACCATTGAGTCCGGGCATTTTAATATCCATAAAAACTATATCCGGCATTTGCTTTTCCAGCATGGCAAGAAATTCTTCTCCCGAAGAAGCCTCTCCAATCAATTCAACATTGGGTACATCGGCCAACAAATCTTTCAATCCGTTTCTGAAAATAAAGTGATCGTCAACAATGATTATTTTTTGTTTCATAAGGGTGGTTTTTGGTCTATCTACTTCTCAAAATCATTCCGGTTCAATTACTAAACTCCTTCCTCAGCCATCATTTATTCCTGCCACCATCTCCACGGATTCTTTACGCAGGGGTTTATTTAAAAAGTGCTTAACATAGGGATTAGCCATGGCTCTTTTATGATCTTCCGAATCAATGGATGAGGAAAGCATTACAATGCGTGATTTGGCAAGGATATCACCGGGAAGGTTTTTATACATTTCCAGAAAGCCAAATCCATCCACATCGGGCATACGAATGTCAAGGAAAATCATATCCGGTATATCCTCAATATTACTAATGGCCAGTTCACTAAGATACTCGATGGCCGACTCAGCAGATTTTTTGATGATAATATGGGTAGAAAATCCTGATTTTTCGATAACCTTTTTGTTCACCATATTATCTATATCGCTATCATCAATAAGTAAAACCTTATTCAGATTCATACACCCGTTTTTTAAGATTAACGAATATCACATATAAGCATAAAAACAATTTATGCTACAAATAGTTTTGATCTTCTACAGAATTAAGGCTGAAAAGCCTGAGTTCATTACCGGGATAATTGGGAATATCAATGATAAATGTGGTTCCCTTACCAGGATCCGACTGTATCTGAATATTACCTTTTAGTTTATCTATAATTTCCTTCACAATGTACAACCCAATACCGCTTCCAGTGCTCTTCTCTGTTCCTCTGTAAAACATTTCGTATATTTTGTGTATGTGTTTTTCATGTATTCCTGTTCCGTTATCACTTATTGTAATCAAAACATTTACCGGTGAGGTTTTTACCTTAATTCGTACATAAGGCTCTATTTGTTCATAATTATGGAATCGCAAACAGTTGGATATAAAGTTATTGAAAATTATTTCAATTCTTTTCTTATCAGAGAAAAAAGGTACGCCATTTTTCACATCCACTTCAAATATAACCTTTTCAAATTGGTCAAAATAAGCGTGATTGGTAATTGATTTTTGTATAAATCCTTCAAAATCGATATTCTCATATATCACATCCATCCTTGAGTTTCTGGAATAATCAATAATATCGTGAATGATTTTATCCAGCCTTGAAATGGTATCTCTGATCATCTGAAGGTAGTTGCTACGATCTCCATTATCGGGCTCTGACTCCATAAGGTTGAGCAGGCCCAATACCGACATCAGTGGTGAGCGCAACTCATGTGAGGTGCTATAGACGAAACGATCGAGCTCTTCGTTGGTTTTTTTCAGCTGACGGTTGTTGTCCCTGAGAGCATTCTCAACCTCTTTGGCTTCTGTAATATCACTTAATACGGCAACAAAATGGTTTACACTGCTCTTTTCATCCTGCACGGGTGCCATGTACAAGAGCCTCCATGACTTTTGTTGTTTACCGTTATGGCACTCTATCTCTCCCTTAAAGCTCTTTTTATTTTTGAGCGCATAAATGATGCTGCTTCGTGTTTCGGGGCTCAGGGGGCAACCAATAACATCAAGGAAGTCCATGCCAGGTATTTCATCGCCGGAAATTCCTGTGATATTGGTTAACTCTTTGTTGGCGTAGGTAACCGGATATCTTTCATCATCATCCTCGATAATGATGATACCTTCAAGAGCCGACTCCATAGCGCTTTTCTGCAAGTTAAGCAGTTCTTCGGCCTGGCGGCGTTCGGTAATATCATAGCACGAACCAATAAATCCGGCAAATTGCCCCTCAAGATTGTAGAAGGGTCTTCCGGCATTAATAACCCACCTGTATTCTCCGCTTTTATGCTTCAGGCGGTGCTCTATCTGGAAGGGTTCCTTTTTAAGATAGGCATTGAGCAATGTAGCCAGGAAGTTACTCACATCTGCAATGTGCAACTTTTCTACCCAGTCGGTTTTCAATTCCTCTTCCAGCTTGTTGCCGGTAAAATCGAGCCAGGTTTTATTAAAATAATCGGCCCTTTTGGATGTGTTGGTCTTCCAGATCATACTGGGGAAGTCGGCCAAAAGGGTAAGGTAAAAGTCGCGGGCCCTTTTGAGGGTTTCTTCTGTTCTTTTCTGACGGGTAATATCCCTGCAGAGAACCGTAACGCCTTCGGCTACACCGAATGCATTTTTACGCGGAGAAATCTTAGCGCTGTACCACAGGCGGGAGCCAAAGGCCTCAAGGTAGTAATCAATCTGTTCTGATTTATCCTCATCGATAACCTGCTCAATGGTCTGAATATATTTTTTGGCTACATCCAGCGGGAAGCCCACGTCGTAAATATTTTTTCCCACGAAAACATCGCTGGAAAGTGCCAGGTGTGAACTACCGGAGGGCTGATAGTAATCGATAAAGTCGCCATCCTTATTAAGGGTAAAAAACAGATCGTCGATAGACTCCAGCGTGCTGCGCAGCATTTCATGTTGCTGGTAAAACATCTGGTCAGCTTTTTCTCTTTCAGTAATATCCTGAACATTTATATACAGCCATTTCCTTTGCTCAACCTTCACAATGCTGACAAAATACTCCAGGTCGCGCACATCCTCTCCCCTCTGGTATTTAAGATTCAGGAATGAATGGTTGCCCTTGGTAACCCTGGTGAGTTCCTGGTTAATACTTTCGGTTTTGTCGGGGTGCAGTGTTTCCAGCCCTGCATTAATCAACTTGGATGTGGGCAAATCAAACAATTCCTCCGTGCTTTTATTGACCTCCACAATTTTATGGGATTTGGGGTCAAGCAGCATCATGGCCTGGGAGCTTTTATAGAACAAGCTTCTGTAGCGCTCCTCCTCAAGGTTGGATTTTTTGAGCGATCCGGCTTTATTTAGAGAATGGTAGAGTGAAAGCTCGAGTGCGGCCTTACCTATAGGCAGGTGAATAAAGGAAAGATTGTCGGGTAACTTTTGTCCCTGTAAATATTCAATTTCTTCTTCTGTAAGAAAAAGCACCACGGCCGGTAGATCTTCAAAGCGAAAAGTATCATCCTGCCATAAGAGGGAGAAAATACAATAATCCATCAGCACGGGGGCGCCATGCTCAACAATTTCCTCCTGCATCGATCTTTGCTTTAACTGATCAGGCTCAATGGTTTTTACCCGATCTTTATAATCGTGCAAAAAGCTTTTAGCCCCTTCACAAATGCTAACATTGGTAAAGGTTACCAGTTGAAACATTAAATTGTCTGTTGAAACCATTCCTTTGGTTTGATATATATGTATTGCATTAATATTACTTACGGGCATGCAGGCCGCATTCTTTGGTGTCGGGATTTTCCCACCACCATCTGCCACTTCGGATATCTTCTCCTGGCATCACAGCCCTTGTGCAGGGTTGACAGCCAATGCTGGGATATCCCTTGTCGTGCAATGCATTATAGGGTATTTTGTTTTCCTTAATAAATTCCCACACTTGCTTTTCACTCCATTCCAGCAGAGGATTAATCTTAATGAGGCCATTCCCCTGGTCCCATACAGCAATATTTAAATCGGTGCGTGTGGGAGATTGTTCGCGCCTCAACCCTGCAATCCATGCTTCTGCTCCCTGCAGTGCTCTTTGCAGGGGTTGAATTTTCCTAATGTTGCAACACAACTTTCTGTTTTCAATACTTTTATAAAAAAGGTTGATGCCCTTTTGGTTAACCATATTTTCCACCTGAGTGGCATCGGGAAACATCATTCTTATTTTTATCCCGTAGCGTGCTTCTGTTTTTTCAATCAGTTCATAAGTTTCCGAAAACATTCGTCCGGTATCGAGGGTAAAAATCTCTATGGGCAAACCTGCTCTGGCAATCAAATGGATAATAACCTGATCCTCTGCTCCCATACTGGAGGCGAAACGGATTTTGCTGCCAAACGCTGCCGATACCCTTTCAAGAACTTCAAAACTCGTTTTGCCTTTAAATTGCTGGTTAAGATCGTTTACCTTTTCTGTAATCATAAATTAGTGTTAGTGTGTTTTTTGGGTTTTTATGTATCAGATATCATTCAACGTAAAAGTGGCTTTTGCCCTGATGCCTTTTTCTGTTTTTTCGAGGCTGCAGCATTCATTATCATAGTCATGCTCAAAATACAAAACATAATCATTACTGTATGCCCTTTCAAGAAATTCTTTTTTTTCTTCCATTGACTTCAGTGGGTCCACGTCAAAACTGGGCACATACGCCAGGGGAATATTCATTACAGAGGAAATAAAATCTGCCATAAATACGAGGGTTTTGCCCTCGTATTTAATCAGGGGAATTATTTGTCCCTCTGTATGACCATACTTCAGTTCCAGGTCGATTCCCTTGCAAAAAGCCTTATTCTCATAAATAAATTCCAGCCTGCCCTCTTCGTACAGGGAGAGGTAGTTTTCGGGAAAATAAGAGGCCTTCTCTCTTGGGTTGGGATTATTTGCAGTATCCCATTGGGCTTTGGAACAATAATAAGTAGCATTGGGGAAAACTGCTTCGGAGATATTTCCGTTGTTCGCCCATCGGGTGGCACCTCCCACATGATCAAAATGCAGATGAGTAAGTAAAACATCTGTTATATTTTCCAAAGCATACCCTTCCCTTTCCAGGGCTTTTTCCAGCCCAATACGATCGAAAGGATGAAAATAGCTGTAATATTTTTCACTTTGTTTATTTCCAATTCCTGTATCGATAAGAATTCGTCTGTCGTCAATATCCACGAGCAAACAACGCGAAGAAAATTTCACAAGGTTATTTTCGTCACTCTCTACATGCTTTGACCATATACTTTTGGGCACAACGCCAAAACAAGCACCGCCATCCATTTTAAAATTCTCTGGAATAATACTAACTAACTTCATGAATTAAATTCTTTCAGAATACACTAAAAATATACTCTCCCCTTTTCGAAAAAACATTATAAAAGTAGGATCCATCAGACAAACCAAAAACTTTGCAGAATCAACTACACACAAAAATAATAAAATTGTGATCTTAAACTCTACGTGAGTCTTGGTAATTCACTAAGTATTTCTATGCATTTTACCTTGTTTAAACACATATACAAGATTAACCGACACTATTTTTCTTTATCCGACACTCTTTACCAAACAAACACCATAACGCTTACCCCCGGTTATTTTGTCTTTCTTTGATAAATACTGCATTGGGTTGATATAAGCCAAAACTTTTAACTTTACAACTTGTATTGTTTTAAAAACAACGCATCAAAAGACGGCAATTTCCAAAACAAAACCTTAATACTAGATTATATGCGGGTACATTTTATTGCGGTGGGAGGCAGCGCTATGCATAATCTTGCCATAGCGCTGAAAAAGAAAGAATACCATGTAAGCGGCTCGGATGATGAGATCTTTGAGCCCTCCCGAACTCGTTTAAAAAACTATGGTTTGCTTCCCCCCGAAACAGGCTGGTTTGTGGAGAAAATCTCTCCTGAACTGGATGCTGTAATCGTAGGAATGCATGCCAAAGAGGACAACCCGGAGCTCATCGCTGCCAAACATATGGGAGTAAAGATTTTTTCCTATCCCGAATTCCTGTACGAGCAATCTGTCAACAAAACCCGTGTGGTAATAGGAGGCAGCCACGGGAAAACTACTATTACATCCATGATCTTGCATGTTCTTCAGCAAAAGGGTATTCCCTGCGATTATATGGTTGGAGCACAACTGGAAGGTTTTGAGGTGATGGTGAAACTTTCTGATGAAGCAAAATTCATTATTCTGGAAGGAGACGAGTACCTTAGCTCACCCACCGACAGAAGGCCCAAGTTTCATCTTTACCAACCCCACATTGCCCTCATCAGCGGCATTGCATGGGACCATATTAACGTATTCCCCACCTTCGAAATATATCTTGATCAATTCAGGAAGTTTATTGAGAAGATTGAGCCCGGCGGCACGCTGATTTATTGTGCCGAAGACATGCATGTGAAACAACTGAGCGAGAACAGCAATGATAAGCGGATAAAAAGAAAGCCTTACACGCTGCCGCCACACGTAATAAAAGAAGGACAAACTTTCCTTACCTATAATAATGAAGAAATTTATCCCTTGCAGGTTTTCGGCAATCATAATCTTCTTAACATGGCCGGGGCCATGGAAGTTTGCCTGGAAATGGGGGTAGCACCCAAAGAATTCCTTGAGGCCATAAAGAGTTTTAAAGGAGCCAGCAACCGCCTGCAAACACTGGCCAAAAACAATAATACAGTTGTTTTTAAAGATTTTGCTCATGCTCCATCAAAGCTAAAAGCTACCATAGAGGCTGTAAAACAACAGTTCCCCCAAAGAAAACTTGTTGCCTGCATGGAGTTGCATACCTACAGTTCCCTAAACAAGGATTTTCTTGTTCAGTATAAAAACTGCATGGGTGAAGCCGATGAAGCCCTGGTTTTTTACAACCCTCATGCCTTAAAAATAAAGCGTTTACCGGATATCTCCCGTGAAATGATTTACGATGCCTTTAGTAAGGACAACCTCAAAATATTTAGTGACTCCAATGCATTAAGGGAGGAGATACTTAGTCATAAAAGCTTGAATTCTGCGTTTCTGTTAATGAGCAGCGGTAATTTCGGCAATATGGATTTGAATGCACTGGCCGAGGATATTATCCAACCCTATACTAATAAAAAATAACCCTCAATTCATGCATACACAGGTCAGTCCCTCCATTGAGCAAAGCTGGAAAGAATCGCTGGCAGAGGAGTTTTCCCGTCCTTACTTCCCTGAGCTGAAAGCCTTCCTGGTAAAGGAAAAACAGCAACATACCATTTATCCGCCCGGCCAACTCATTTTTGAAGCCTTTAACCGCACTCCTTTCCATAAAGTTAAGGTGGTTATTCTGGGCCAGGATCCTTACCACGGGCCCGGACAGGCGCATGGGCTGTGTTTTTCGGTACCCCAGGGTATCGCTCCCCCACCCTCGCTGGTAAATATTTTCAAGGAACTAAAGAACGACTTGAATATCCCCATACCTCCACACGGGAATTTGCAAAAATGGGCCGACCAGGGGGTACTGCTGCTCAATGCTACCCTTACCGTAAGAGCAAGCCAGGCAGGATCACACCAGAAAAAAGGCTGGGAAACATTTACCGACAGGGTAATTGAAAAATTATCGGAAAAACGTTCAAACCTTGTGTTTATATTGTGGGGAAACTACGCGCAGCAAAAGGAGGCGCTTATTGATACATCCAAACACTATGTATTGAAAAGTGTGCATCCTTCTCCCCTTTCTGCCTCCCGGGGCTTTATGGGGTGCAAACACTTCTCCAGAACCAATGAATATTTGCAACAAAATAACATTACACCCATCGACTGGGATATCAGCACAGGTTAACCAAGCCCATTATCACACCTAAATATTTGTAATGATTAGAGCCCTGCTTTTATGTGTACTTGCCGCAGGTTTAACAGGGCCTGCAAGCGGGCAAAAAACTGACAGCCAAAATTTGCTGTGGCATATTACTTTGCCCCTCGAAGAAACCGGAGGTAAGCATCCCGATACCCTTGCTCTATATCAGGTACAATCCTTGCAAAAACAAGGATACCTGCTGGCCGCTACCGACAGTGT
>SLOR01000259.1 GCA_007132395.1 Bacteroidales bacterium | reverse complement strand
GGCTGTGCGGGCTTGCATTTTTGGCTGTGCGGGCTTGCATTGTTTTATATCCCAGTCACTGGCCCACGCAGTAACTCAGCAGGTAGTTAGTAATTTCTTTCCGGAAACTGATCTTCCCACCATTGGGATTGATCCTTGAGATGTTTATCCCACCAGGCCATTAATATATTGTGCCATTTTATGCGTTTTCCATAGGTAACAATATGGTGGTCTTCACCTTTTATTTTAATAAGTTCCACGGGACGATCCAGTATTTTTAATGCCGTGTATAGCTGAATGCTTTCTCCCGGAGGCACATTGGTGTCGCTATCGCCGGTAATCAGCAGCAGGGGGGTGTTGATTTTGTCGGCATGGAAAAGCGGGCTTTGTCCAACATAAAGGTCATGGTTGTTCCATGGGTAGCTGTCGGCAGAAGCTTCAGAACTGTATCCGTAGCCCCAGTAGCCTTCACCCCAGTAGCTGGAAATGGAGCTGATGCCGGCATGAGAAATGGCTGCCGCGAAAATATCGGTACGCGTCATAAGCAGCATGGTCATAAAGCCACCGTAGGAAGCTCCTGCACAACCCACTCTTTCTGCGTTGGTGTATGGGTGGGCTTCCAGGAATTTTTGTGTGCCTTCAATGATCTCATCGGCCACGGTAATGCCCCAGTTGTTTACGTGTGCAGCGCTGAAATCCTGTCCGAAGCCAGTGGCACCGCTGGGTTGCAGCACATATACAATATATCCGCTGCCTGCCCACAGGTTAAAAGGATAGCGACCTCCGAAAGTACGACCCACCGGGGTGGTGCCTGCATAGTAATATACAATTACCGGATATTTATTTTCGCTGTCGAAGTCAGGAGGATAATATACTCTGCCTTTGATGGTTGTGCCCTCTGAGGTGTTGAAATCCCAGTTTTTTATTTCTCCAAATTCCACGTGCTTATATATTTCAGCCTCTGTATCTTCCAGCAGCGTAGTGCGCATATTTCTGAGATTAAGGGTGTAGTGTTTCGCGGGGGCATTGGTTTGAGAGGCAGAAACAATGGCCATCCTGGCATTTTCGGCCAGGCTCAGTGAAGAGACAAAGTCATGACCTAAGTCTACAAGTTCCATTCTGTTGCGTCGGGGGTCGTAGCGGTAAGCACGGCGAAAATCTTCGTCGGTGGTTACCATGTAAATCATATTGTCAGGAGCATGCCAGCGGGCACTGCCTACAGAAGGATTAAAATCACGGGTAAAGGCATTCACCTCAGCTGTAGCCAGGTTGTAAATATAGGCCTGGGTGTCGTAATTGTTGGGAATGGTTCCTTCTTCAACATTTTCGCCGATTCCGTCAAAGGCCGATGGGCCACCTGTGGCAAGCAGATAATTGCCGTCGGGCGAGAAGGATACGCTTAGCCCTCTTGATTCTCCCGTCCAAAGGGTGTCAAGGCTAAGGTTGTCAAGATGCAACATGAACATGTTCTGCCTGCTGTAAGGTCTTGAGGTATAGTCAGGATAGCTTTGGGTGAATACAAGCCGTTTGCTGTCGGGGCTTATGTCTTGTAGTGATGTGGTAAGGTTGCCCCAGGTAAGGCGCTGGTGCAGTCCTGATGCAAGGTCGTATTTGTACAGAAAATTCCTGTTGCGGTAGTGCGATTGCCTGTCCTGCATGCCCATCACCCTGCGCACGTCGCCGTCAATGCTGCTGCCTTCTTCCCTTATGGAGTATATTATAAACTGCTCATTGGGTGCCCAGTGGTAAGCGGTGAAGTTGTCCATGTCTTCCACCAATACCCTTATGTCTCCGCTTTCCATATCGTGCAGGAACAGTGTTGATTTTCCGTTACGGCTGTTTACATAGGAAATTTTATTACTGCGGGGCAGCCATTTTAGTTGCGATACACGGGCATGACGGAAGCTGTGTGCAATTTTTCCGGTTTCGGTATGCTTTACTTCTGTCCACCTTTCCGACTGGTCGGAGGGAGGCAAAGACTGGCTATAGTTTACCGTGTAGTACTTACCATCTGCCGAAGGCTGGATGCCGCTGATTTTTAGCCCGTCCATGATATGGCTGATGTTTTTCCTGTTGGTGGGGGAGAGGGAAATATCCATATCGGAAATGGTGTAGGGCTCTTTAATTTCGAGGTTGGCCATCACCTTCCAGTCAAGTGGGGCGTCGGCAGGTCTGAGGGTTTTCACAACCAGCAGGTGCTTGCCTCTTTCCAGCTTCAGGTCTTTGCTTACCTTGCCAATGGTGTTTTCTTCTTTTTCAAAGGTGTTTTTTGTTCCGATGGCTTCTCCGTTGAGCCATACCTTTAGCATATGGGGACTCTTGATTTCCAGGCTGGTGCTCAGCCAGCGGTCGGCCTGAATATATACTGCCATGTAGGCTACCTGCGGTGCATCGGTGCCGGGCTCGCCTTCCTGAAGCAAAGCATAGCCATTGCTGTCGGTGGTGTTGGCTGTCCAGCCGAAGTTGCGCCCATTGAAGGTATACAGGGTTTTTCCTTCCTGCGGAAAGTGATCTTTGAGCTGTACCTGCTCAAAGTCAAGCAGGTTGAGCATTTCAAAAGATTTTCCTGCTGTGTTTTTGCTTTCATGAAATACCGGCAGACTAATTTCCTGTGGCTGTGTAGTAAGCCAGCGGGATATCACCAGTTTGTCGTTGGCATGCATCATGCCGCTGATTCCTAAGAAACAGAATAATAATAGTACTTTTTTCTTCATGTTGTAAGAGAGTATTGTATGGGTTGATATGTTTTTTCGGGCGTAAATATAGAACTTTAAGGGCAATGGGTTGAAAAATTTTAGTTTCTTTGGCTATTTGACAGGCTGTTTTTTAACACCTTAAGCCACAGAAAACGAAGAGGGGATTGCAGGTAGGCATGGGCTTTCGTTCTAAATTGCTATTTGTTCTGATATCCCGAAGTTTTTTGCCGACATATTTTATATGTCTTTTTCAGCCTGAAACTCCCGCCGAAATCGATTGAGGGATTCCAAAATTTGTTTCCCCCGTGCGTAAAATATTGTTATTTTTGCGGCAGTTTTAACTGCTTGTTTTTTAATTAAATAAAAAAATATTAACACTTCTATGGAAAGAGATCATAAGATTTTTGACCTGATTGAACAGGAAAAGCAGCGCCAGTTGCATGGCGTTGAATTGATTGCCTCCGAAAACTTTGTAAGTGAGCAGGTAATGGAAGCCATGGGCAGCGTAATGACCAACAAGTATGCAGAAGGATACCCCGGTAAGCGTTATTACGGCGGCTGCCAGATTGTTGACCAGAGTGAGCAACTCGCCATCGACCGTGCCAAAGAACTTTTTGGTGCCGAATGGGCCAACGTACAGCCCCACAGTGGCGCCCAGGCCAATGCAGCGGTATTCCTGGCATGCCTCAACCCCGGTGATACCTTCATGGGTCTCGACCTGAGCCATGGTGGGCACCTTTCGCACGGAGCTCCCGTTAACCTTTCCGGTATTCTTTATCGCCCTGTGGCTTATACTGTAAGGGAAGATGACGGACAAATCGATTACGATCAGATGGAGAAAACTGCCATGGCAGAAAAACCCAAACTGATTGTTGCAGGTGCTTCGGCATATCCCCGCGAGTGGGACTATGCGCGCATGCGTGAAATTGCTGACAAGGTAGGTGCGGTTTTGATGGCTGATATAGCCCACCCCGCCGGACTTATTGCAGCAAAACTGCTCAACGACCCCCTGCCGCATTGTCATATTATTACCACCACCACTCACAAAACCCTCAGGGGCCCTCGTGGAGGACTGATTCTCATCGGCAAGGACATTGAAAACCCATGGGGATTGAAAACACCCAAAGGCGTAGTGAAAATGTTGTCGCAGGTGCTCGATTCTGCGGTATTCCCCGGCACACAGGGTGGCCCCCTGGAGCATGTTATTGCTGCCAAAGCCGTTGCTTTTGGAGAGGCTCTCGACCCCTCTTTCAAAGAGTACGGCAAGCAGGTGATGAAAAATGCCCAGGCCATGGCCAATGCATTTATTGAAAAAGGATACCATGTTACCTCCAATGGTACCGACAACCACCTTATGCTCATTGACCTAAGGAGCAAATTCCCCGAGATTACAGGTAAAAAAGTGGAGAATACCCTGGTATTGGCTGACATCACCATCAACAAAAACATGGTGCCCTTCGACAGCCGCTCTCCCTTCCAAACCTCAGGTATCCGTATCGGTACACCCGCCGTTACCACCCGCGGACTGAAAGAAGAGCATGTGGTACAGATTGTTGATTTAATTGACGAGGTAATTTCAAACATTGATAACGAGGAGGTTATCGCAGGTGTAAGAAAGAAAGTAAACCAGTTGATGGGCCAATTCCCCTTGTTTGCCTGGTAAGAATTTACACCCTTAAAATAGAAAAAGCAGAAAGTGCAATAATGGCCTTTCTGCTTTTTTTATAGGTATATCGCAAAAATATTGCTATATAGTTGCTTTTGAGTAAAATAATTTACATTTTTACCTAATATCAAAAGCTGGCCTGTCATGAAAACACTTTACCTCGTAAGACATGCAAAGTCGTCATGGGAAAACCTATCCATAGCGGATTATGAGCGCCCTTTAATTGAAAAAGGTATCAAACGCTCTAAAAAAGTGGGTGCCTGTTTGCAGGAAAAAGGCGTAACGCCTCAGTTGATTCTGTCAAGCCATGCGCAAAGAGCATGGGATACAGCACGCATTCTTGCAACTGCACTTAACTATCCTGAAAAGGACATAATCATTGAGAACCATTTGTATTTCTCGGGTGCCGAAGCAATGGAAAATATCGTGTACGCACTGCCCGATGACAAGGACCATGTAATGATGGTGGGCCATAACCCCGATATGACCCGGTTTGCCAATATCTTCCTGGAAGATAAAATTGACTATATGTCCACCTCTGCCGTGGTATGCGTGCTGTTTCATACACAACGATGGCAGGATATTATGCTTGCAGAAAGAGAAATTCCTTTTGTTGTTTTCCCAAAATCATTGTGAAGCTGCACATCCTTTTGCATTGTGATGGCTCAAATTCCTGATTTTTTAGAGGTGTAACTTAACTTTGGCTTAACACAAAGGGTGTTTTTATTTCGTTATATTGCAGATGTCATTTGCCCTATGGCATTGCACTGGTGGCTCAGATGTATTATATTACTAATATGAATTATGAGGAAAAAACTCATCACCAACAGGGAAATAAGCTGGTTGTCTTTCAATGAAAGGGTGCTTCAGGAAGCATCTGACGAAAGGGTGCCACTTATTGAACGCATTCGCTTCCTGGGTATTTTTTCCAATAACCTGGATGAGTTTTTCAGGGTGCGCGTAGCCACCTGGCGCCGTCTGCGCGATTTATCTGATACCGATAATGTGCTGAAAAAGGCACCTCAGAAATTATTGGATAAAATCAATAAAATCGATCATCAGCACCAGCAAAAGTTTCTTGAAGTTTACAAGCAATTGCTTAGGGAATTGATAAAGGAGAAGATTTTTATCCTCAATGAAAAGCAACTCTCGGATGAACAGGGAATATCTGTAAGGCAGTATTTCAGGGAAAATGTAAGGTCTAACCTTTTTCCCATCATGATCAAAAACTTCAAAAGATCAACATCTCTTAAGGATAAATCCATTTACCTGGCAGTAAAGCTATCAAAAAAAGATAAAAGTATTAAGCCGGATCATGCTCTCATTAAGTTACCCACTTCCCTGCTGAGCCGTTTTCTTATTTTACCTAAAATAGAGGATAGAAACTATATTGTTCTGCTGGATGATGTAATACGTTATAACCTGGCTGATATCTTTTCCGTTTTTGACTACGATATATACGAGGCCTATACCATAAAGCTCACGCGCGACGCAGAAATGGAGCTTGACAATGATATGTCGAAAAGCCTTATGGAACGCATGAGTGAAAGCCTTAAACAAAGGAAGAAGGGAAGACCCGTGCGGTTTGTTTACGACAGGCAGATGCCCGGGGAAATGCTGTCGATGATACTTGACAAGCTGAAAATTACACAAAAGGATAATGTGGTAAAAGGTGGCCGGTATCACAACTTCAAGGATTTTATTTCGTTTCCCAACGTGAACGGCCCTCACCTGGAGTATCCGCCGGCACCTCCGCTGCCCCACCGCCACCTGTCCGGAAGCAAAAGTATACTGGCCGCCATCAGTCAGAAGGATGTGATGTTGCACTTTCCTTACCAGTCTTTTCAGTATATCATAGATTTGCTCAGGGAAGCTTCCATTGACCCGGCAGTAAAGTCCATAAAGATGACCTTGTACCGTGTAGCCCGCACATCCAATGTTATCAATGCCCTTATCAATGCCGCACGTAACGGTAAGGAAGTTACGGTTTACCTGGAGCTGCAGGCCCGTTTTGATGAGCAGGCCAATATGTACTGGTCGGAAAAGCTGCAGGAAGAAGGCGTAAATATCATTCATGGCACAGCCGGGCTAAAGGTACATTCGAAGCTGATTCTCATTAAAAGAAAAGAGGGCCGGCAAAACGTGTTGTATGCCAATATTGGTACCGGCAACTTCAATGAAACCACCAGCAAAATTTATACTGACGTGCACTTGCTTACCGCCAATAAAAAACTAACTGCCGAGGTGGATAAGGTGTTCGGAATGTTTGAGAAAACTTATATCGCCCCGGTGGAATTCAAAGAGTTGGTGGTGTCTCCATTTAAAACCCGCCTTTTCATTCTTCGGATGATAAATCGTGAAATTGCTCATGCACGGGCAGGTAAAAAGGCAGAAGTGATTTTAAAACTGAATTCGCTGGTGGACGAAACCGTGGTGAAGAAAATTTACGCAGCAGCAAAGGAAGGGGTGAAATTTAAACTTATAACCCGCGGTATTTGTGTGCTGATGCCTGGCGACAATGAAGAAGATAAAAACATTGAAGCCATCAGTATAGTGGGGCGTTATCTCGAGCATGCAAGAATATTTGTTTTCAGCAACGATGGTAAGCCGCAGTATTATCTCTCCTCTGCCGATGTGATGGCCCGCAACCTGGACCATCGCATTGAAGTTACAGTTCCTGTGCTGGACAAAAATCTGCAAAAAGAATTGCAAACCATACTTGACATTCAATGGCGGGATAATGTAAAAGCCCGATTACTAGGGCAAAATACCCTCAACACCTATAAAACCACCGAAGAGCAGCCTTTGCAATCGCAGGTGGAAACATATAATTACTTTAAAAATCAGTTTTATCAATAGTAGCTGTTTATGTTATTATCAGCAATAGATATTGGCTCCAATGCCGTGCGGCTGTTTTTTTCAAATGTATTTGAACAGGACGGGCAGCTGGTGGTGGAAAAAACAGCACTTACCCGTGTACCCCTGCGGTTGGGTGAAGATGTTTTTACCAAGAATGTAGTGTCGGAAGAAAAAATCCGAAAGCTTTGCCAAACCATGCATGCCTTCCGTCTGCTTATTGAAGTGAACGAACCCAAGGCCTGGAAAGCCTGCGCTACCTCTGCCATGCGTGAAGCTGAAAACCGGGAAGAGATAATCGATAGGGTGGCCAGAGAAGCAGGTGTTACCATTCATATAATTAATGGAGTGGAGGAAGCCCGCATAGTGAGTGCCGTGCAAAACCTGGATATGATGAAAAACCATAAGTACTCGCTGTTTATCGACGTTGGCGGGGGTAGCACCGAACTCTCCCTCCTGTCAAAAAATGGTGTGGTGGCCTCAGAATCCTTCAAGATTGGAACGGTAAGGATGTTGAATAACAAGGTGAAAAAAAGTGAGTGGGACGATATGAAAGATTGGTTGCTGCAATATAAAAAGCATTTTGAGGAAATCCTTTGCGTGGGGGCAGGCGGAAACATCAATAAAATTATCAAGCTTTACGGCAAACTTCCTGAAAAAAATCTTCCTTTCAACAACCTGGAATATGCCATTGGGCACCTTAGACGGTTTAATTTAAGAGAAAGGATTGAAGTTATGGGTTTGCGCCACGACCGGGCAGATGTTATCATTCCCGCGGCCGAGATTTTTTATTATATCATGAAAACCATGAATGCTCCCAGGCTGCTGGTACCTAAAATAGGACTGAGCGACGGTATTGTTAGCCTGCTGTACCACGAAATAAATGGCAGGACCATCAAAGATTGAACCTTTTCCGATATCTTTTGCAATACTTATAATCACAGAAACCATTCTTGCCTGTTTTGGTTTATATTTGTATTATTGGAATAAAATAGGCTAACAAGCATTAAACCCCAACTTCCTAAGGGCTTGTTTGCTGTATAAGATGCATCATGAACCGGAGTTTTTAATCCCGAAATTCAAATACCGTGACCGAATTTAATAGTATTGAAATTAATAATATTGATCCCGAACAGGAAAGAAAAGAAATTCTCAAACACTACAGAGGCTTGCTATCGGTGTGCCGGCCCAATACCAGCCAGGACGATCGCAAAAAGATACGCCAGGCTTTTAACTTTTCCCTGCAGGCACATAAGGACCACCGCCGCAAAAGCGGTGAGCCTTATATTTACCACCCCATTTCCGTGGGGCGTATCGTGGTGGAAGAAATCGGGCTGGGAGCCACCAGCGTGGTTTGTTCCTTACTGCACGATGTGGTAGAAGATACCGACTATACACTGGCCGATATTACTGAATATTTCGGGGAAGAAGTAGCAAAGATTATTGACGGGCTGACAAAGATTTCCGGAATTTTTGATCAGACCAATTCGGTGCAGGCCGAAAATTTCCGTAAGATGTTGCTTACCCTTTCCGACGACGTAAGGGTAATTCTTATTAAGTTGGCCGACCGCCTGCACAACATGCGTACCCTGGATTCGCTGCCACCCAAGAAGCAGTTGAAGATTGCCAACGAAACCCTTTACCTTTTTGCGCCCCTGGCGCATCGCCTGGGTTTTCACGCCATCAAAAGTGAGCTGGAAGACCTGGCCCTGAAATATACCGACCCCGATATTTTCACCTCCATTTCGCAAAAACTTGAGGAATCGGAAGAAGAGCGAAACCGCTTTATCAATAACTTCACGCTGCCCATTAAAAAGGTCCTCAACGAACAGGGTGTCAACTATAGAATTCTGGGGCGCACAAAATCTATCAGCTCCATATGGGGCAAAATGAAAAAGCAGGAGGTACCCTTTGAGGAGGTGTTCGATATATTTGCCATCCGCATTATTGTTGACACCCCTGAAGAACGTGAGAAGGCCGACTGCTGGCGGGTTTACTCCATTGTTACCGATTTTTACCGGCCCAACCCCGACAGACTCCGCGACTGGATTTCAACCCCCAAAGCCAATGGGTACGAATCCCTGCACACCACCGTGATGAGCAAAAAGGGGAAATGGGTGGAAGTACAGATACGCAGTAAGCGCATGGACGACGTGGCCGAGAAAGGGTATGCTGCCCACTGGAAATACAAAGAGTCAAAATCAGCAGAAAGTGGTATTGACAAATGGCTCAACCGTATCCGCGAAATCCTGAAAACATCCGAACGAGATGCCCTTGACTTTATCGAGGATTTCAAGCTTAACCTGTTTTCCGATGAGATTTTCGTCTTTACACCCAAAGGCGAGTTGCGCACACTGCCCATAGGTTCCACCTCACTCGACTTTGCCTATAGTATTCACACCAAAGTAGGCGACCAATGCCTGGGAGCAAAGGTGAATCATAAACTTGTGCCCCTGAGCCACCCGCTGAAAAGCGGCGACCAGGTAGAAATTATTACCTCGGTAAAACAGAAACCCAAACCCGACTGGCTGGGGTATGTTACCACCGCCCGGGCAAAAGGAAAAATTAAAGCCTCACTCAAGGAAGAGAAAAAGAAAATTGCGGAAGACGGTAAAGAGAAGCTCGACAGAAAACTTAAACAACTGAAAATTGATAATAACCAGGATAATATTCAGAAACTGGTTACCTACTTTAAGCACCAGGCGCCAATCGACTTATACTACGACTTTGCCATTGATAAGCTTGATATCAAAGACCTGAAAAACTACTTGTCAGAACAGGAAAAAGGCGGTATTTTCAGCTACCTGAAAAATCCGTTTTCCAAAACCATTAAAACGGCCGAAATCAAGGAACCCGTTGACCCGATTCGTCAGAAACTCAAGGAAAAGCCTGATACTCTGCTTATTGGCGACGGGCTGGAAGCCCTCGACTATACCCTCTCTCCTTGTTGTAACCCCATCCCCGGTGATGATGTATTTGGGTTTGTTACCGTGAGTGAAGGGATTAAAATTCACCGCAATAACTGCCCTAACGCGATGCAGCTGATGTCGAAATTTGCCTATCGTATCATTAAGGCCAAATGGTACACAGGAAAATCCATTGCATTCCTCAGTGGTATTAAAATCAGGGGTATTGATGATATGGGCATCCTTAATAACCTTACAAATCTTATCTCCAGCGAGTATAACCTGAATATTCGCTCCATTAATATCGACAGCAATGCAGGCACTTTTGAAGGTACAGTAATGCTGTATGTAAATGATACCCAGCACCTGAACAACCTTATCAGCAAAATCAAAAAAATCAAAGGCGTAAAGCTGGTAACACGGATTGGTAAATGATTTTCATTGTGCACTAAATTGTTAAAAAACAGGCGGAAAGAAGATTAATTTATATTCATTTCAAATAACAAAAAGATTTTATATCTTTGGGGCTGTCTCCTCTGGCACAAAGCCAGGTTTCTTAAATTTCTGACAATGTACATGAAAGATCGCAAAGAAGACCTTGAAGTTCTGGAAACCGTAAAAAACATCTTTTCTGTTTATCTGGAAAATAACGGACACCGGAAAACCCCCGAGAGGTTTACCATTCTGAGGGAAATTTATCTTACCGACGGGCATTTTGATGTGGAATCCCTCTACATCAAAATGAAAAACAACAAGTACCGTGTAAGCAGGGCAACACTTTATAACACCATTGAGTTGCTCCTGAACTGCAACCTGGTAATCAAACACCAGTTTGGTAAAAATGTGGCCCAGTTCGAAAAGTCTTTCAAGTATAAGCAACATGATCACCTGGTATGTACCCAATGCGGAAAAGTGCTGGAGTTTTGTGATCCGCGTTTGCAGGAAATTCAGAATTCTGTGGAAAACTTACTGGGCTTCAATGTAGCGCACCGATCCTTTACTTTTTACGGTATTTGCAAAGGCTGCGAAGCCCTGAAAAATAATTGATATTATCCGCCGTGCAAGTATTTAATGATATTTGCTTTAGCCTTTTATGTAAAAATCAATTACTTTTGACATAGATTTTATTGAAGCCGGTTCGCTATCGGCTTTTTTTATGTTCAATTCCAAATGGTTTATTGAAAAAATGGTAAGCAAAAAAAGTAAGGCCGATGTACTCCTGGGTTTGCAATGGGGTGATGAAGGCAAAGGAAAAATTGTTGATGTATTAACCCCTGAGTACGATGTAATTGCCCGCTTCCAGGGAGGGCCCAATGCCGGGCACACCCTGGAGTTTGATAATAAAAAATATATCCTGCATACCATCCCTTCCGGGATATTCCATGATAAGGCTACCAACCTCATTGGTAACGGCGTGGTTATCGACCCCATGATATTTCACAAGGAACTCAACAGCCTGGGTCTTCCTCTTGCAGAACTGCAAAAAAGGCTGCTGCTTTCACGCAAAGCACACCTGATTCTTCCAAGCCATAAACTGCTGGATGCTGCCCTGGAACATGACAAAGGAGATGCGAAAATCGGCAGTACCCTCAAGGGAATAGGGCCCGCTTATACCGATAAAGTTGCCCGTACCGGAATGCGACTGGGTAACCTGCTGCAGGAGAACTACAGGGAAACTTATGATGCATTGAAAAAAAGCCATTTGAAGAAGATTGCCGACCTGGGCTTTGATACCAATGGTGTATTACTTGACGGTCTTGATTTTGACGCTTACGAACAAAAATGGTTTGAGGGGGCAGATGTGCTCAGGAATTTTCCGGTAACCGATTCGGAGATTTTTGTCAATAAAAGTTTGCAGGATGGGCTTAAAGTGCTGGCCGAAGGAGCACAAGGCTCATTACTCGATATTGATTTCGGCTCCTATCCCTTTGTAACTTCCTCCAATACCATTGCCGCGGGTGCCTGCACCGGGCTGGGAATAGCTCCCTCGGCCATAGGTGAAGTTTACGGTATTTTCAAGGCCTACTGCACCCGGGTAGGAAGTGGTCCTTTCGCCACAGAACTTTTTGATGCCACCGGTGAAATGTTGCGCAAGGAAGGTAATGAATTCGGTTCTACCACCGGGCGCCCCCGCCGCTGCGGATGGCTCGATTTGCCCGCTCTTAAATACAGCGTTATGATTAACGGGGTTACATCGCTAATAATGACCAAAGCAGATGTGCTCAACAACTTCAGCCAATTCGAGGCTTGCATTGCCTACAATTACAGGGGAGGACAAATAGACTACATTCCTTTTGATTGCACTCCCGACGAAATTGAGCCGGTATATAAATCATTTAAAGGATGGCAAAAGTCACTTGCCGGTGCGGGAAGTTTTGATAATTTGCCGACCGAACTGCTCGACTATATAAAATACATTGAAGAATATACAGGCGTGAAGGTGAATATTGTTTCAACAGGACCCGATCGCTCAGAAACCCTCATACGTTAAAAGTCTGACGAAAGCACAGGTTTCTTAAATAAAAAGGATGCATCTAAAAATCAAAAGATTGCATCCTTTTTTTATTTAAACTGATTATAAATTCCGCTTGCTCAGGTACTTCGGTAGTTGCAAATGAAGTTTTCTGTCTGAAATGCTTTATTTTTGGTATTCCTATGACCTGCCGTATGGCAGGCTTTGTGAAAGAGAATTAATCGTTAACCCAAATATTAAACAAAGCATTATGGAAAATAGCATTAAAGGAACCCGTACAGAACAGAATCTGCTAAAAGCTTTTGCCGGCGAATCGCAGGCAACACGCCGTTATGAGATGTACGCCAAAGTAGCCAAAGAGGAAGGGTACGAACAAATTGCAGGTTATTTCCTCGAAACTGCCAACCAGGAAAAAATGCATGCCAAAAGGTTTTATGAATACCTGGAGGGTGGAATGGTAGAAATCACTGCTGCTTATCCTGCAGGGAAAATAGGAACTACTGCCGAAAACCTTAAAGGAGCTGCTGCAGGGGAGAATGAAGAGTGGGAAGTGCTGTACCCTGAGTTTGCACGCATTGCCGAAGAGGAAGGGTTCAAAAGAATTGCCACCACCTTCCGCCTGATTGCCGAAGCTGAAAAGAATCACGAAGAAAGATATCTGAAACTATTGAAAAGGGTAGAAGAAGGTTCTGTATTCAACCGCCCTGAAAAAACTAAATGGTACTGCCGCAAGTGCGGTTACATTTATGAAGGGGAAAAAGCATTGAAGAACTGCCCCACTTGTGCCCATCCCCAGGCATATTTTGAAGAGTGGTGTGAGAATTACTAAATTTGTTTCGCTCAACAAAAAAACGGGTTGCTTCAGAGGAGGCAACCCGTTTTGCTTTTATGTCAGTTTGTATTAGTCGAGCAACAATGCTACCCCAACTGCGCCGATACCTGCGCT
>SLOR01000199.1 GCA_007132395.1 Bacteroidales bacterium | reverse complement strand
TACACGCTTTGAACGCTCCATTAAAAGGCCGCAGGTGAGTGCCAATGGCGAGCGCATCGTTTTTGAAAAGGATTACACCTTATATGTGTATGATGTGGCAACTGCCGAAGCTGCTCCCCTGGATGTGCAGTTGTTTCAGGCACCCGGCCTGGCCAACACACAGAGCTTTAGTGTAAAAGGGAATATTACCTGGTTTGATGTTTCGCCCGATGAAAAAAAGCTGGCGTTTGTTTCCCGTGGAGAGTTGTTTGTTTCGGATATGGAGGGAAAATTCGTTCGGAAATTGCCGGTGAAGTCCTCCGAGCGGGCCATTGAGGTAAAATGGCTGCACGACAGCAAAACCCTGCTCTTTTCCCGCACTCATAATGGATGGGCCAACCTGTTTACCATTGCTGCCGATGGCAAAAGTGCAGAAAAGCAGTTGGAAGAACTCCCTCAAACCAGCCGCATGCTGGCCATGAATCCTGCGCGCGACCAGGCCGTTTACCTGAGTGGTCGCAACCAGGTGAAGCTGGCTGATTTGAAGACCATGCAAACCCGCGTACTGGCAGAAGATGAGCTGTGGGGCTTCCAGAATTCAGCTCCTGGTTTTTCGCCTGATGGCGAATATGTCCTTTTTACAGCCTACCGTAATTTCGAGCAGGATGTGATAATTCATCATATTGCCAATGGGCAAACCCACAACATCACCCAATCGGGTACAAGCCAGCGTCAGCCCTGGTGGTCGCCATGCGGCAAATACATTTACTTTAGCACCGACAGGGTTACGCCCAATTATCCGCGCGGCAATGTACAGAACAGCATTTACCGGGTGGCATTGCATCGCTTCAGCCAGCCCTTCCGCAAGGCCGAATTCGATAAACTATTTGCCAGCAATGAAGAAAAAGACACCCTGCCTCCCTCCATTACCCTGGACTTGGAGCGCATAGAAGAGCGATGGGAACAGATGAATGTTAGAGGTGGTGTACAATGGGCGCCTCATGTTTATAAACATAAAGAGGGACCGATTATGTTCTTCGTTTCCAACCACGACAAGGGAGAAATGGCCCTGTGGAAGATGGAACTCAAACCTTTTGAAGATCGCAAAACGGAGCGCATTCAAGGGCCCGGGCCTGGCACATCGCCACAAATAGTGAATGTAAAAGATAAATTCTGGGTATTAGCCGGAGGGAATATCCACAAACTGGATCCCGGTGCCAATAAGATGGAAGCCATTGATGTGGATTACGGCTTCAGCCGACGACTGGATGAGGAATTTGCCCAGGTATTTTACGAAACCTGGACCACCCTGGAAGAAAACTTCTATGATGAAGATTTTCATGGCCTCCACTGGCATACCACACTTACTTATTACGAGCAGTTTCTTCCCCATCTGCGCACACGCGAAAACCTGCGCCTGCTGCTCAATGATATGCTGGGAGAACTCAATGCCTCGCACCTGGGCTTCACCAGCACCGGCAAAGAGGAAGAACCTTTCTTTAAGGGCGAAACTGCGGAAACAGGAATTATCTTCAGCAATGAAAACCCATTTGCGGTGGAACGCATCGTGCAAAATTCGAATCTTGATTTGAGCGCACCCCAGCTCATGCCCGGCGATATCCTTATAGCGGTAAACGGACAAAGAGTAAAAGATGATGAAAACCGCAACCGTTATTTCTATTTTGCCTCCCGCCCGCAGGAGCTAGAGCTTACCTTTAAGCGCGGCAACCGCGAGTTTCAGCTGTTTACCCATTCCCACACACCCGGTCAGATAGGAAACCTGCTATATGATGAATGGGTACGCTCCAACAGGGAATATGTGCGCGAGAAATCAGAAGGTCGTATAGCTTATGTTTATATGAAAAACATGTCGGCAGGGGCACTGGACCAGTTTAAGGTTGATATGACCACCTATGCCGAGCAGAAGGAAGCCCTTTTGTTTGATATTCGCTTTAACCGTGGGGGCAACGTGCACGACGATGTGCTGCAGTTTCTTTCGCAACGGCCCTACCTGGCCTGGAAATACCGCGGGGGCAGCCTGTCGCCGCAGCCCAATTTTGCGCCATCTGCCAAGCCCATGGTGCTTGCCATCAACGAGCGCAGCCTCAGCGATGCTGAGATGACAGCTGAAGGCTTCCGCCAGCTGGAGCTGGGAAAAATCATCGGCGTGGAGACTTACCGCTGGATTATCTTCACCTCGGGCAAATCCTTTGTTGATGGCTCGTTTACCCGCCTGCCCAGCTGGGGGTGCTATACCCTTGACGGCGAAAACCTGGAGCTTACCGGTGTGGCTCCCGATATCGTGGTGGGCGAGAGCTTCCACGACCGGCTGCACAATCGTCGCCCGCAGCTCAACAGGGCCATTGAAGAGCTTTTAAAGCAATTGTAGGCTAAGCATTGCGGGGAAATTCTATCACCTCCAGGTCTTTGATAGTTTTTCCTTCGATAATGAAGCGAAGCATTGTAATGACTTTATGAAAACCACTACTGCCTGCAGCCCCCGGGTTCATATGCAGGCAGTTGTGTTTTTTGTCGTGCATCACCTTCAATATATGCGAGTGCCCGCTGATGAATAGCATGGGGGGATTCACTTTCATAATTTGCTTTACCGCAGGCGCATAGTTCCCCGGATAGCCACCAATATGGGTTATGAGTACATCCACCTGTTCGCAGCTAAATCTTAAAAACTCGGGGAATTCCATGCGGATGTCGGTTCCGTCAATATTGCCGTAAACACCCCTGAGGGGTTTTATTTTTCGCAATCCTTCCACCGTGCTGAAGTTTCCAAAATCACCTGCATGCCATATTTCATCGCAGTCTTTGAATATTCGTTCCAGCTCGGAATGCAGAGAACCGTGGGTATCTGAGAGTAATCCTATTTTGCGCATACCGGTAATTTTTTTTTCAGGTGCAAACCTAAGCTTTTTTTCACCTTGCGAGCATTTTTGCTCGGTAATTAAGACATGGAATTATTTTGGGCAAAAGTAACCTTGCCCCCCCTGTACTATGTGAATATTTTGTATTTTAGCAGCTTAGAAAAAAAGCAACTATGGGTTATACAGCAGAAGGAAAAGAAAGGATTAAAGTTAAAGACAAATTCTTTACCAAATATATTGATGCTCAGGATATACTGAAGGCGGTAAAGAAAGTGTCGAATGAAGTTTATGCCGATTACAGCAAAGAGGTCCCTTTGTTTTTATGTGTCCTCAATGGGTCATTTATGTTTGCCTCCGACCTGATGAAGGAGTACGACGGTATTTGTGAAATCAGTTTTATCCGTCTGTCATCTTACCAGGGTACGCAAACTACAGAGGAGGTAAAAACTCTTATAGGTCTTACGCAGGATATAAAAAACAGGGATGTAATTATCCTGGAAGATATTATTGACAGTGGGATTACCGTTTCACATCTGCTGGAAGATTTACAACAATACAGCCCGGCCAGTTTAAAAGTGGCATCTTTACTGTTTAAGCCTGAAGCTGTGAAAACAGCTATTAAACCCGATTACATCGGAATTGAAATCCCCAAAGATTTTATTGTAGGTTACGGACTTGACTATGATGGTTTTGGACGAAATCTGTCGGATATCTACAAAATCATTGAGTAGGGAGTTTTATTATTC
>SLOR01000258.1 GCA_007132395.1 Bacteroidales bacterium | reverse complement strand
TTTGGCCTGGAACCCGGCTTTTTGAAAGGACGCACCCTAATCAATCTTGACTCAGAAAACGATAAAGAACTTTGTATTGGTTGCGCCGGCGGGCTGGATACCATGGCCACCTTCCATTACGAACGGGTAAATAATGAACCGGATTACACGGCTTTTAAAATACAGGTGAGCGGGCTGAAGGGAGGCCATTCGGGCGACGACATTCACAAGGGAAGAGGTAATGCCAATAAAATCCTTGCCCGTATACTGTGGAACTGCGAACGCATGTGGGAAATGCGCCTGGCACAGATTGACGGCGGAAATCTCCGCAATGCCATTGCGCGCGAAGCATTTGCCGTGGTTACCGTACCCCGCAAGTTCAAGAAGGATTTTGAATTACAAATCAAGGGCTACGATAAAGATATCCGTGAGGAACTTCAGGTGAACGAGCCTGATCTGAAAATAAGCATGCACGACACCGCTATGCCCGAATGCCTGGTTGATTATGCCACCCAGACCAAGCTCCTGGGTGCTCTGTACGCCTGTCCGCACGGTGTGATGGGCATGTCGCCCGACATTGAGGATTTGGTGGAAACATCCACAAACCTTGCTTCGGTAAAAATGACAGCTACCGATGTTATTGTGGCTACCAGTCAGCGTAGTTCCGTAACCTCACTCAAGCGCGACATTGCCGATATGGTGAGCAGCGTGTTTCAGCTGGCAGGAGCAAGGGTGAAGCACGGCGACGGATATCCGGGCTGGACCCCCAATATGAAATCGGAAATCCTGTATGTAATGCGCAATAAGTACAAGGAATTATTTAAAGAAGAACCCCATGTACTTGCCGTGCACGCAGGGCTGGAGTGCGGCCTCATCGGAGAAAAATTCCCCGGCATGGATATGATTTCCATCGGCCCTGATATGCAGGGCGTACATTCGCCTGATGAGAAAATGTACATCCCATCGGTAAGTAAAGTATGGAAGTTGTTGGTGGAAGTGCTGAAAAACATGCCTGAGTAATCAGGATCATATCTAATATTAAACCGGGAAACCCTTTATTCCTTCTGCAGGGTTTCCCGGTTCTTGTATAAACAATTCCTGGTTATCAGGGTTACAATACCAGATGAATCATCAATTCATCTCAGTCCTTTTCCTATTTTTAATCGTCAATAAAAATAATATGTTTACCATAACAGAAAAAGCCATTCTTGAGTTAAAAGAAATTATCACCGGCCCCGGCATGCCCGAAAAGGCAGGCATCCGTGTTTTTGCAAGCAGAAGTGGTTGCTGCTCCGGAAATCAGTTGGGTATTGAAATTGCCGACCTGGGTCAGGGTGAATTAAATGTAAAGGATTTTAACGGTTTGAAAATTGTGATGGATGACGCCACACAATTGATTGCCGACACCGCCACCATCGACTTTTACGAAGACAACCAAAACCCCGGCTTTCGTGTTTTGTGGCAAAAGAAACAAGACGGCAGTGCCTGTGGATGTGCCTCATAGAGGCTTTGAATCCTTTTTATTTCTTTAAGCCGTATATTTTTCCTATTTTCGTATTCTAACTGGTTCATCAAAAGTTCTGAAAAATGAGCTAAGATGTTTTATTGCATAAATAAAACATGAAAAAAGCAAAACCAAAAGCTTTTGCTCTATCGGCAAGGCTTTGATTGTAAATTCTTGTAGAACTCAAAAACCTTATGAAGATGGAAATTTATTTGAAAAAAACCGGAAAATTGACCCTGGGAATTATGCTTATGCTTTTTCTTTTTTGGGGATGCGGTGGAGGACAAAACAGGGCCGCCAAAGAACAACTGGAAAATGCAAAATCCCAGACTACACAAAACATCAACAAGTATAAAAACGAAATTCAGGAGCGGATTAACTATGTTGATGAAGAAATTGATAATGCCAGCGGTGAGCTGAAAGAAAATTTACAGGAATCCAGAAAAGAACTGAAAGCACAGAAAGAAAGGCTTGAGAAGGAGCTGGAAAATGTAAAAAATGCCAGTGTAGATACCTGGAACGATGTTGTGGCAAATGCCTCAGAGTCATTGGGCAAAGCACGCACTAAGATGAATGAAGTGTCGAAGAATGTAAGAGAGTGGCTGGATGATGAAGTAGATTAATCAAGCCTTAAGATTGTCCGGAGGCTGCCTCGAATAAGTCTGCCGGTCGTTGAGCTTGTCGAAACGACTTCTGATATATCAAAAGTACGTGCACTTCGACAGGCTCAGCGACCTGTAAAATTCAGACTATTGTGGCAGCCTTTTTTATACCCTTTCCTATTCCTGTGTTTTATTTTGTAATTCCTTGGTGGATAGCATTCCGCATGCCGCGTAAATGTCCTGTCCGCGCGATTTTCTTATGGTGGTGGTAAGTCCTTTGGATTCCAGGGCAGCCTTGAATTCCTGTATGCTTTTATCCGTAGGTGCCTCGAGGGGTGTGTTGGGTATGGGGTGAAAGTACAGCAGGTTAATTCGGCAGCGTATGCCATTGAGGATACGGGCCAGCTCTTTTACATGTCGAGGGCTGTGATTCAGATCTTTGAATACAATGTATTCAAAAGAAGTGCGTCGCTGCTTGCCCAGCGGAAACTCGCGGATGGTTTTTAAAACCTCCTGTAGTGAATAGACATTCTCAATGGGCATCAGCCTGCGTCTTTCTTCTTCAAAGGGAGAGTGTAAGCTTACCGCCAGGTTGCATTTGCTGTTTTCAAGAAATACCTGCATGGCAGGAACAATGCCTATGGTAGATACGGTAATGCGGCGTGGACTCATCCCGAAGCCATATTCAGAGGTAAGGATTTCCAGGCTTTGCATTACTCCCTCCAGGTTGTCGAAGGGCTCGCCCATGCCCATGTAAACGATATTGGTAAGTGAATCTCTTTCCGGTAAGCTTTTTATTTGATTCAGGATTTCCCCGGCATTAAGCTGACCCTGAAAACCCTGTTTTCCTGTCATGCAGAAAAGGCAGCCCATCTTGCAGCCCACCTGTGATGAAACACACAAAGTGGCACGGTCTCTTTCGGGAATGTAAGCCGCCTCGATAAACTTCCCCAGCATTGAGCGAAACAGGTATTTTTTTGTTCCATCTACCGAGGTTTGTGTTTTCACGGGTTCCGATAACCCCAGGTCATATTTTTCGGCCAGCTTTTCGCGATGTGCTTTTGAAATATTGCTCATGTCGTGAATACTGCTCAATTCCTTCTTGTAGAGCCAGTCGGCCATTTGTGCGGCTGTGTAGCGGGGCATTCCCAGGGAAGTGGTTACCTCTTCCAGTTGTGAAAGGGTTTTTCCAAAAAGTATTTCTTTGGATGGGGTTTGTATAGTTGCGGGCTTGTTCATGAAGTGTATTATTTTTAGTCCTGCAGGGATGGGTTTGTCATTGATAGTGCTGCACTGGGTTTGTCAGAAAAAAATTTCTGCCATGATTTTGTCGTAGGGTACTCCTTTTTCAATGAGCATATCGCGGACGTCTACCACCATTTCTGCACTTCCACAAAGATAGTAAGGAAAATTGGTATGGGGCAGATCGAGGGTGTGCAGGAAATCGGTTACCCTCCCGGAAAAGCAGCCCGGGGCAGATGCTCTGCTGCAGCAGGGTTTATAGTTCTCACCCAGC
>SLOR01000060.1 GCA_007132395.1 Bacteroidales bacterium | reverse complement strand
TTGCCTTGCCAGTTGTTGCTGTCTTTGCTGCTCCTGTGCTTTTTGTCTTTCCTCTTCCTGCTGGCGTGCCAGCTCCTCCTGCCGTTGTTGTTCCTGTCGTTGTCTTTCCTGTCGCGTTTCTGCCAGAATCTGATCTATTTGCTCAATGCGTTGGGGAGGGTAGGTTTCATCGGGAAGGAAGCTGTGTGCTTCCCGGTAAGAGGTACGCGCCTGCTCGTAGTTGCGGTTATTGAAAAATTCATCCGCCTGTTTTACCGACAATGCGTACGATTCCCTGCGACGTATCAAATCCACCACCTGCCGGTGAATCTCATTAGCACGGCGCAGGCGTGGCGAGGTTTCATTTTCCCTGAAAAAGAAACGGTTGATTTCATTGATAAAGGCAATGGTAGATAAGGGTTCTTCGAAAAAGGTAAAGTCGATGCCTTCAATTTCCGGAAACAGGTCTACTACAAAGTCGAAATCGAAATAACGGCTGCGGGTGCGTTTGTCGGCCACCCGGGTATCGAACATCAGTCTTTTGGTTACCAGTCCGGGTGCTGTAAAAGCTACAACAAACTCACCTTCCAGGGGTAGGGAAAAGGAAAATCTGCCTCTGCCATTGGCATTTTCCTGTGCTATCAGGCGGTTGTTTTCGTAAATACGCAGCTGCCCGTTACTTACCGGCTCATAGCTTTGTTCTATACGGCCTGTAACCACAAGCTCACCATCGCCGCGCTGTGCCGCAAGTGGGAGGTGAGAAAAGCCAATGAACAAAAGGGTGAGAATGGGCAAAAAGGGAATGCGGAATGCAATCATAATGCGGTAATAGTGTTGGTGTTGTTTTACTAATGCAGCGTGTGTATGCAAAAGTACAGATTTTGAAAGTTATGGACTTCCGTAGATTCCCTGTATTATCATTTTATTTCACGCCTGTACGCAATTTTTTTATAATTTTGCGCCTTTGAATTCTGTTAACTACCTGTAATGATTTTCAGGAGTTTATTCTAATCAAGATTAACATACACAATGGAGAAAAAGTACACCGAATACAAATACCTGAACTTATCTCAAATAGGCAAAGATGTTTTAAAGGAGTGGGAGGAAAAGGATGTTTTTTCTCAAAGTCTTTCCATCCGCGAAGGACACAAACCCTGGGTTTTCTACGAGGGGCCTCCTTCGGCCAACGGACTGCCGGGCATACACCATGTTATGGCACGGGCCATTAAGGATATCTTCTGCCGCTATCGCACACAAAAGGGCTTCCTGGTAAAAAGGAAAGCCGGCTGGGATACCCACGGCTTGCCCGTAGAAATGGGTGTGGAGAAAAACCTGGGTATTACAAAGGAAGATATCGGTACAAAAATCTCTATTGTTGACTATAACAAAGAATGCCGCAAGGATGTAATGAAGTATAAGGATACCTGGGATGACCTTACCCGCAAAATGGGCTACTGGGTAGACCTGAGCGATCCTTACATTACCTTCGACAATAAATACATTGAAAGTGTATGGCACCTGCTGAGTAAGCTCTACGAGAAGGGATTGCTTTACAAGGGATACTCCATCCAGCCTTACTCACCTGCAGCAGGTACCGGACTAAGCACTCACGAGCTGAACCAACCCGGTTGCTACCGCATGGTGAAGGATAATTCGGTTACTGCCCAGTTTAAAATTGTAAGAAACGAAGCTTCCGAATTCCTGTTTGCCGGGGGCGAAGAGGAAGTACACTTCATTGCATGGACCACTACTCCCTGGACCCTTCCCAGCAATACCGGCCTGGCCGTTGGCAAAAAAATTGACTACGTTAAGGTGAAAACTTTTAACCCTTATACCTTCAAAGTAGTAAATGTGGTGTTGGCCAAAGACCTGATGAATAGTTTCTTCGATCCCAAAAATGCGGATCTGGCCATGGAGGATTACAAGGAAGGAGATAAAAAAATTCCCTACACCATCGTGCAGGAATACAAAGGAGCGAGCCTGGAAAATATTCGTTACGAACAACTTATTCCCTCCATTTTACCCGAGGACGGTGACCCCTTTCGCGTGGTACTTGGCGATTTTGTAACCACCGAAGATGGTACAGGTATCGTACATATTGCCCCCAGCTTTGGTGCCGACGACTACAAGGTGGGCAAGCAATACAACCTGGGTGCCCTCACCATGGTGAACAAGCAGGGTAAATTCGTGGATGAGATGCCCGAATTTGGCGGTCGTTATGTAAAACCCGAATATGATGCGGATTACGACCCCAAAACCGATCGACCCGTTGATGTGGATATCATCATCAAACTCAAAACAGAGAACAAAGCCTTTAAGGCCGAAAAATACGAACACTCCTATCCCCATTGCTGGCGTACGGATAAACCCATCCTTTATTACCCGTTGGATTCATGGTTTATCAAAACTACTGCCATGAAAGACAGGATGATTGAACTCAATAAAACCATACAATGGAAACCCGAATCTACCGGAACGGGCCGTTTTGGCAACTGGTTGGAAAACCTGCAGGACTGGAACCTGAGCCGTTCGCGTTATTGGGGTATTCCCCTGCCGGTGTGGGTGAGTGATGACCGGGAAGAGAAGATTTGTATCGGCTCACTGGAGCAGCTAAAAGCCGAATGCGAGAAGGCGGTTAAGGCCGGAGTGATGACAAAGAATCCCCTGGCTGATTTTACTCCCGGCGATATGTCGGAGCAAAACTACCTGGTGTTTGATATGCACCGCCCCATGGTGGATGAAATCATTCTTGTTTCGCCTTCGGGCCAGCCCATGAAGCGCGAGATGGATCTTATCGATGTGTGGTTCGATTCGGGCTCCATGCCTTATGCACAATATCACTATCCCTTTGAAAACAAGGAAGAGTTTGAACAGAATTTCCCTGCGGACTTTATCGCCGAAGGTGTTGACCAAACCCGCGGATGGTTTTTCACCCTGCACGCCATTGCCTCCATGCTATTCGACAACGTAGCTTTCAAAACCGTTGTTTCCAACGGATTGGTGCTCGATAAGCAGGGCAACAAAATGTCCAAAAGACTGGGCAATGCGGTGGATCCCTTCCAAACCATTGAAAAGTACGGCCCCGATGCCACACGCTGGTACATGATTACCAACGCCCAGCCCTGGGACAACCTTAAGTTCGACATCGACGGGGTTGGCGAAGTGCAGCGCAAATTCTTCGGTACGCTTTATAATACCTATGCTTTCTTCGTGTTGTATGCCAATATTGATGGCTTCACTTACAAGGAAGATGAAATACCCGTGGCCAATCGTCCGGAAATAGACAGATGGATTCTTTCAGAACTCAATACCCTCATCAAAAAGACCGATGAGTGCTACAGCGATTTTGAACCTACCCGTGCCGGTCGTTTGATACAGGAATTCGTGGATGAGCACCTGAGTAACTGGTACGTGCGCCTGTGCCGCCGTCGGTTCTGGAAAGGCGAATACTCCGAAGATAAAATTTCCGCCTACCAGACCCTGTATCGCTGTCTGGAAGTTATCACTCAGCTTTCCGCCCCCATTGCGCCTTTCTTCAGCGATCGTTTGTTTAATGACCTCAACAAGGTTAGTGGGCGATTCGATGTGGATTCGGTTCATCTTACAGAATTTCCGGTAGCCGACGAATCGGCCATCGATGCCGACCTGGAAG
>SLOR01000224.1 GCA_007132395.1 Bacteroidales bacterium | reverse complement strand
TGCCAGGGTAGAAAGATAAAAAACAGTACCATACCCCCCTGTGGCAAGAACCACGGCATGTGCCGAATGTCTTTCAATTTCGCCGGTAAGCAGGTTACGGGTAATTATACCACGTGCTTTACCGTCAACAATAACCAAATCGAGCATATCCCTGCGCTCGTACATGGTAACCGTGCCTTTGGCAATCTGGCGGCTCAGCGAGGAGTAGGTTCCCAGCAGGCACTGCTGACCGGTTTGCCCTTTGGCGTAAAAGGTACGTGACACCTGTACCCCCCCGAAGGAGCGGGTATCCAGCATGCCGCCGTAATCCCGGGCAAAGGGCACGCCCAATGCAGCGAAGTGATCAATTACAAGGTTGCTTACTTCTGCAGCCCTGTATACATTGGCTTCACGAGCCCTGAAATCGCCCCCTTTAATCATGTCGTAAAAAAGACGGTACACGCTGTCGCCGTCATTTTTGTAGTTTTTGGCAGCGTTGATACCCCCCTGCGCGGCCACTGAGTGAGCACGGCGGGGAGAATCCTGAAAGCAGAAAACCTTCACGTTATAGCCCAGCTCTCCCAGGGCGCTGGCAGCACCGGCACCGGCAAGACCTGTTCCAACTACAATGACATCAAGTTTCTTTTTATTGGCAGGGTTTACCAGGCGCAATGAGGTTTTATAATTGCTCCATTTGTCGGCAAGTGGCCCCTTGGGTATTTTGGAATCAAGCTTTATCATAGCTTATAGGTTTTATAATCACATTGGGTTATTAATACAAAAACAGAAAATAGATGGGAATAATGGAAAAGCCCACGGCAACAATGATGGCATATACAGTGCCCACAAACTTTATGGCAGGCATGTACTTGTCATGGTTTAGGCCAAATGACTGAAATGCCGACTGGAATGCATGCTTGAGGTGAAATCCCAGAAAAATAAAGGAAACCACATAAATAGCGGAAACTACAGGATTTTTAAACATGTAAACCACCATGGGGAAAAAGTCATGCACTGATTCTGCTCCCCCATAAATATCCACCAAACCGATTTTCACAAAAAAGAAGTGATACAGGTGCAGCAGCAGGAAAATAAAAATAATGATGCCGCTGTGAATCATGAAGCGCGAAAAGGTGGATGTTTCGGATTTGAGTGCCACAGCATAGCCCACCGGACGCGACCTGCGGTTGTGCACTTCCAGTATTACTCCTATTACAATATGAATAAGAAAACCTGCAAAAAGCACATACTCAACAATTTTTATGACCGGATTGGCAAGCAAAAATTCCACTGCTTTATCAAAGCTTTTGCCTCCATCTCCGGCAAGAAGAAGCAAGTTGGTAGCCAGGTGCGACACAAGAAACAGCATAAGAAACGCCCCGGCGGCAGCCATTATATATTTATGGCTTACAGAGGTTAATAGAAATCCTTTTTTTTGCATAGGGTCTGAGATTGAGTGGGAAATAACTTATTTTACTATTTTAATGAGCAAAAAATTATGTAGGTTTGTAAGGAATTACCCTTCAGGGTACTTACGGGTGGAGGTTTTTTGAGGGAAATTCACTTCGAAAACAATATCGGCATCATGAATAATCCATTTGCCCCGAAGTTCTTTTTGCAACAAACAAATGTAGATTTTCCGCTTATTATTTGCAAACAAAAAGGTAATTTGAAACAATTTTAAATAAATCATACAAACATAGTTCTCATTTTTTAAAACTCACATTTTATGTTCAGAAAAGAAGTTTATGCTGAAAGAAGAAACAAGCTAAAATCAATGGTTAAGGAGGGAATCATTCTTATCCTTGGCAACGTGGATGTACCCATGAATTATCCTGCCAACATCTACAAATGGCGACAGGATAGTAACTTTTTATATTTCTTCGGACTGGATTACCCCCAAATGGCAGGTATTATTGATGTTGACAGCGGCGATGAGTATATCTTCGGCAACGATGTGAGCCTTGACGACATTATCTGGATGGGCCCACAGCCATCAACCGCCGAACTGGCACAGCAGGTGGGTGTGGAGCACACTATGCCCTGGCCGGGTTTGCGCGAAAAAATCGCGGAGGCTTTTGACAAGGGCCGCAAAATCCATTTTCTCCCCCCCTACAGAGCTGAAAACAAAATCCTCATGGAAAGCCTGCTGGGCATCAATGCGCACAATCAGAAGACACAGGCCTCGGAAGAACTCATAAAGGCCGTGGTGAAGCTGCGTTCAGTAAAAGATGAATACGAAATTGCCGAGCTGGAAAAAGTAATGGATACGGCATGGCTCATGCACACCACAGCCATGAAAATGGCCAAACCCGGTGTGTACGAACGTGAAATAGCTGGCACTATTGAAGGGATTGCCCTGTCAGCAGGCGGCATGCTTTCCTTCCCGGCCATCGTAACACGTCGCGGCGAAACCCTGCACAATCATTACCATGGCAACAAGCTTGAAAAAGGCGACCTGTTGCTGGTGGATGCCGGTGCTGAAACCCCGTTGCACTACGCCAGCGATCATACACGCACCAGCCCGGTGGGAGGCAAATTTTCCCCCATGCAAAAAGACATTTACGAAATCGTGTTACGTGCACAAAACAAAGCCATTGAAGCCATTAAGCCCGGTATAACCAACCTGAGCGTACACCTGAAGGCAGCACAAGTGCTGGCAGAGGGACTGAAAGACCTGGGATTGATGAAAGGCGATATTTCGGCTGCCGTGCAGCAGGGAGCACACGCACTCTTTATGCCACACGGGCTGGGGCATATGATGGGGCTTGATGTTCACGACATGGAGGACCTGGGCGAAAATTACGTGGGATATGATGATGAGGTGAAAAGATCCGATATTTTCGGCACCGCATTCCTGAGGCTGGGACGCGCCTATCAGCCTGGTTTTGTGCTCACCGTAGAACCCGGATGCTACTTCATTCCTGCACTGATTAACAAATGGAAATCAGAAGGTAAATTCAGCGAGTTCATCAATTATGAGAAGGTGGAAAGCTACCTTGACTTCGGCGGAATCAGGATTGAAGATGACATTCTGGTTACTGAAAACGGTCATCGGGTGCTGGGTCGACATATACCCAAAACCGTTGCAGAGATTGAAGAAATTATGCAGTAAAACACTTGCCCTAAAAAACAAAAAACCCCGTCGGATGCGGGGTTTTTTTACCTTGGGGAGGCTGCTGCCGCAACTTGCGACAGCAAATTCTTTTGTTGCATATACCCTATGATTTAGTGCTTTTTTCAGTTTTGTTCCAGACTGTATTCTTTGATTTTAAGGTGCAGACGGGCTGGCTCGGCGGACGGTACTTTAGAAAACTCTATTTCATGGGTTTCACACCATTTTTTAAAATCTTTTTCCGTACTGCCATTGTTTTTAAAATCACTTAACAGATGCTGCTCCAGACAAACCAAATCACCCCTTGTTTTTAGAAGCTGTAAAACAATATCTTTATAGGTCATAAATTAGAATTAAAGGATTAGTGTATTCAATAGTAATTGCTTAGTTGGCTTCCTTACCCAACTGCAGGGCGTTTAGCTGGCGCTGTATCTCACGGTAACTTTTTATAAGCCTTGAAATAAGCTCACATTCACGCGTATTAAGCAGGTAAACAACTTCCTTGTTGTTCTCCAGTTCTTTCAGGTAATCGAGTTCTTTGTCGGTTAGCATCATGGCATTAAAGATTAGGGTTTATGTTTTCAAAAAAGCTTTCATTTCTATGCGAACAAAGTTAACCCTACCCCCTCCAATCGTTAGTATGGATTTTACCTGATTTTTGTAGGTGAAAAACGTGGGTTTTTCTCCCCAATCCCATAAAACAAAGTATGAAACCCTTTTCATGAATTACGGGCATCCCTCTTCAATCGTTAGTTCCCGGCCATTATAAGCACAAAAACACGACAATTTCTTCTCTTGAGTAAAAACCCCATGACATAAAAAAACACCCCGGAAAACGGATTTCCGGGGTGTTCAACAACAATTCTCAAAATACTGTTATTTAAGCCTTTCCTTTATTTCAGCAGTTTCTTTTTCGAAGCCTGGTTTTTCCAGCAAAGCAAACATATTCTTTTTATAGGCTTCAACTCCCGGCTGGTCAAATGGATTCACCTCCAGGATATAACCACTGATTGCGCATCCCATCTCAAAGAAATAAATCAGCTCGCCAAGCACATTTTCATCAATGCGGGGCAGAATGATTTCCAGGTTGGGCACCTGTCCGTCCACATGAGCAAGCATGGTGCCTGTTTCGGCCATTTTGTTGACGTAGCTCAGGCGTTTCCCGGCCAGGAAGTTCAGGCCGTCAAGATTGTCTTCATCGTGGGGTATTTCAATGGTGCGTGAGGGATTCTCCACACGAACAACTGTTTCGAAAATATTACGAAGGCCATCCTGGATGTACTGCCCCATAGAATGCAGATCGGTAGTAAAGTTAACTCCTGCGGGAAAAATTCCTTTTTGCTCTTTGCCCTCACTCTCTCCATAGAGCTGTTTCCACCATTCGGTAATATACATAAGGTTGGGCGTGTAACTGGCCATAATTTCGGTGGTCTTGCCCTTGCGATACAAAATATTTCTTACTACCGCGTAGAGGGCTGCAGGGTTTTTATATAACGCTGATTCCTGCTGCAGGAATTGCTGCATATTTTTCGCGCCTTCAACAAACTGTCGAATATCAAAACCCGCTACCGCGATGGGAAGCAGCCCCACGGGAGTGAGAACGGAATATCGTCCGCCAACATCGTCGGGAATTACATAAGTTTTGTATCCTTTATTGTCAGCCAGGGTTTTCAGGGCACCCTTTGAGACATCAGTAATGGCATAAATCCTTTTGGCAGCTTCCTGCTCTCCGTATTTTTCCTCCAGATGTTTTCTGAGTAAACGAAAAGCAATGGCAGGTTCGGTTGTAGTACCCGATTTGGAGATAACAATCAGCGAATAGCTTTTATCTTCCAGAAAATCGAGTAGTTGTGCAGTGTATTCTTCGCCGATATTTTGCCCGGCATATACCACCAGGGGATTGCCTGATTTTTGGTACTGCATGGGGTAAAAGTTATTGCTCAGGGCATCAATTACGGCCCTTGCACCCAGGTAAGATCCACCTATTCCAATAACAACGGCCACCTGCGAATCAGTCTTTATCCGGGCCGCATCCTTTTCTAAATCAGCAAGCAGGTCTTCGTCAATCTGTGCAGGCAGGTCAACCCATCCCAGGAAATCGCTTCCGGCGCCGGTTTTTTCATAAATCTTCTGCCGCTTCAACTCCACTTCCGACTCAAAAAGCTTGATTTCATTCTCGCTTACAAAGCGGGAAGCATTATCTATCTTTAATTTTAACTGGATCATTTTCTAAACGTCTAATCTAATTTACGTGCAATTTCAATGGTCTCAAATGCTTCTATAATATCACCCACTTTGATGTCATTAAACCTGTCAACATTCAATCCGCATTCATAACCTGAATTAACCTCTTTTACATCGTCTTTAAAACGCTTGAGGGATCCCAGATATCCGGTGTACACCACGATACCGTCGCGAATTACGCGAATATTGGCATTACGGTGAATTTTACCGTCAAGCACCATACACCCGGCAACCGAACCTACCTTGCTGATTTTAAACACTTCCCTAACCTCGATATTGGCAGTAACCTTTTCTTCAATTTCGGGAGCGAGCATACCTTCAATGGCTGATTTAATCTCGTTGATGGCATTATAAATAATGGAGTAAATCCTGATATCAATTTCCTCGTTCTCGGCCAGCTTACGTGCGGCCATAGAAGGACGTACCTGGAAACCAACGATAACAGCGTTGGAGGCCGAAGCCAGCAGCACATCGCCTTCGGTAATAGAACCTACTGCTTTGTGGATGATATTCACCTGCACTTCCTCTGTGGAAAGTTTCAGCAGTGAGTCGGCAAGGGCCTCTACAGAACCATCTACATCACCTTTAATAATGACGTTAAGCTCTTTAAAGTCGCCGATGGCGATGCGTCGTCCGATTTCGTCAAGGGTAATATGTTTCTGGGTTCTGAGTCCCTGCTCTCTGAGCAATTGCTGGCGCTTGGAGGTAATCGACTTGGCTTCGCTTTCGTCTTTCACAACGTTAAAGTTATCTCCGGCCTGTGGAGCACCATCAAGGCCCAGCAAAAGCACGGGCGTGGCAGGGCCTGCCGTTGTGATACGAGTGTTTCTTTCGTTGAACATAGCCTTTACCCTACCATGGGTATTTCCAGCCACAACGATATCTCCCATGTTAAGGGTTCCGTTTTGCACCAGTATGGTAGCAAGGTAGCCCCTGCCTTTGTCAAGAGAAGATTCAATAACGGTACCTGATGCCATCCTGTCGGGGTTGGCTTTGAGGTCGAGCAGTTCGGCTTCCAGCAGTACTTTTTCCAGAAGCTTGTCAATGTTGGTTCCGTTTTTGGCAGATATCTCCTGGCTTTGGAATTTACCGCCCCAGTCTTCAACAAGGATATTGATTTTGGCCAGTTCTTCCTTCACCTTTTCCACATTAGCGTTAGGCTTGTCAATTTTATTTATGGCAATTACTATTGGCACATTGGCTGCCTGAGCGTGGTTGATTGCCTCAATGGTTTGGGGCATAACATAGTCATCGGCTGCTACCACAATAATCGCCACATCCGTAACCTTGGCTCCCCTGGCACGCATGGCCGTGAAGGCTTCGTGACCCGGGGTATCGAGGAAGGTAATCATTTTACCGTCTTCCATCTGCACCGAATAGGCACCAATATGCTGGGTAATTCCACCTGCCTCGCCGGCAATTACATTGGCATGTCTTACATGGTCGAGGAGAGAGGTTTTACCGTGGTCAACGTGGCCCATTACAGTAACTATGGGGGCGCGATCCTTGAGATCTTCAGGCCGGTCTTCTATTTCCTCAATGGTTTCCTGTGCATCAACACTTACAAAGCTAACATCGTAGCCAAACTCGTCGGCCACAATGGTAATGGTTTCTGCATCCAGACGCTGGTTGATAGACACAAACAGCCCAAGATTCATACAGGTTGAAATTACCTGTGTAACGGGTACATCCATAAGGCTGGCCAACTCATTGGCCGAAACAAACTCGGTAACCTGCAGAACCTTGGATTCGGTTTCTGCCTGTTCCTGTTCTTTTATCCGCTGCTTTTGCTGCAAATCACGCTTCAACCGGCGATGCTTGGCACCTTTGGATTTTCCTGTTCCACTAAGGGTGGCAAGGGTTTCCCTGATTTGCTTGGCAATATCTTCGTCACTCACCTCTGGCTTTGCAAAGTCTTTTCTGACTTTTTTGCCTTTCAGAGGTGGTCTTGGAGTTCTTTTTTGGCCTTGCTGCGTGGCATCTTTGGCAGCCGGGTCTTTCTTTTGTGTGTCGGTGCCCTTGGTGGCGGCATCCTGTGCCTCAGGCCCTTTCTCCTTACGAATTCTCTTTCTCTTTCTCTTTTTGGGCTTATCGGAATCGGAAGAAGAAGCCACAGGTTTTCTGGCTTTTTCTTTGGGGTCAGGGAGTTCTATTCTACCAAGAATGGTAACACCTTCAAGTTTTTTATATTCTGTTTTATGACGTTTGTCATCGGCGCTTTCGGCTTTTTCAGCTTCCGGTGCCTTTTCTTTGGCGGGTTGTTCTACAGGTTTGTCGGGTGCCTTTTCTTTTGCCTCCGCAGCTGGGGTTTTCTTATCTGCTACTTTAGCTTCTTCCTTCTCAGTTTTGGCAACCGGTGTGGCAGGTTTGTCTGTTTCTTGTTCTTGTTTGGGGGCTGCCCTGGAAGTGGTTTTCTTCTTAGGAGGTTCATCCAGGTCTATCTTACCCAGTACCTTTGGCCCTTTTCCTGCAGATTCTTCTTTTTTCTCGCCTTCGGCGGGCGTTTCCGGAGTGGCGGGCGTTTCTTCAACAGCTTTTTCCTTGGTGGTTGGCACCTCTGTTTTAAGCTCGGGTGTTTCTTCTTTTTCTATTTTTTCGGGGGCTTTCTCCTCAGTGGCTTTCTCCTTAGCTGATTCGTCTTCGAGTTTACCAACTATTTTAGGCCCTGCAAGTTTCACCTTTTCTCTGGGTTCCGGCTCCGGCTCTTTTTTCTCTTCCATGCCGGATTTAATGTCCTTAATAAGAAGTTCTCCTTCCTCATGGTCATTATCCTCGTCCTCTTTAACTTCTATAGTTTTGGCTTCAGCCTCACCCTTTTCATCCTGCAGAGAGATGCTCTCTCTTTTGGCAAAACTCAAGCTGGTTTTGCGCACTTCATCTTTCAGGCTTTTTTCTTTTTGAAACTCCTTGGCTAGTATCTGATAGGTCTCCGGCGATAATTTGGTGTTAGGATTTGGATCTACGGAAATACCCTTTTTGCCCAAAAAATCCACAATGGTAGAAATACCAATGTTGAACTCCCTGGCCAGTTTGCTTAATCTCATTACTTTGGTGCCCTCAGTCATACTAGAATCTTGATTTACTAAAAAATTTTGAAGCCTTTGAAAAATGTTTGCAAAGTTATATAATTTATTCAAATTCTGCCTTTAATATGCTTATTACTTCTTTAATGGTTTCCTCCTCCAGGTCAACCCTTTTCACCAGGTCAGCAAGGCTCTGGTTGAGGATGCTTTTTGCGGTGTCAAGACCCACGGCCTTGAACTCTTCGATGATCCACTCTTCGATTTCGTCGGAGAATTCCTGTATGTCAACATCTTCAGAATCCTGGTCGGTATCGCGGTACACATCGATTTCGTAACCGGTAAGACTCCCGGCAAGTTTAATATTGAATCCCCCTTTACCAATGGCCAATGAAACCTGGTCGGGCTTAAGATAAACTTCGGCGCGCTTGGTATCTTCGTCAATGGTGATGCTTGAAATTTTGGCTGGGCTCAGTGCACGTGAAATGTAAAGGCTGGGGTTGGCAGTGAAGTTGATAACATCAATGTTCTCGTTGCGCAATTCGCGAACGATGCCATGAATTCTTGAGCCCTTCATTCCCACGCATGCACCTACCGGGTCGATGCGATCGTCGTAGGATTCTACGGCCACCTTGGCTCTTTCGCCCGGGGCACGAACAATCTTCTTGATAGTAATGAGCCCGTCGTGTACTTCGGGAACTTCCTGCTCAAAGAGTCTTTCCAGGAAAACATTGGAGGTACGCGACAAAATGATAAGGGGGTTGTTGTTCTTGATTTCCACCCTTGCCACAACGGCTCTGACGGAATCGCCTTTTCGGAAAAAGTCGGAGGGAATCTGCTCTGTTTTGGGCAAAATCAGCTCAATGCCTTCATCGTCAAGGGCGAGTAATTCTTTCTTCCATACCTGGTATACTTCGGCAGTAATCAATTCGCCTACACGCTCCTGGTATTTTTTGTATACACTGTCTTTTTCCAGTTCAAGGATTTTAGAAGCCAGGTTTTGCCTTATGGCCAGAATTTCCCTGCGGCCAAAATCTACCATACGCACGGGCTCAGATACCTCTTCGCCGATTTCAAAGTCGGGTTCAATTCTGATGGCTTCCGAATACTCGATTTCCTCATTGGGGTCTTCCACGGCACCATCTTCCACAATTGTACGGTTGCGCCACACTTCAAGGTCACCCTTGTCGATATTAACAATAATGTCGAAGTTATCGGCCGATCCGTACTTCTTCTGCAGCATACTGCGAAAAACATCCTCCAGAATCAGCATCATGGTGGGGCGGTCAATGTTTTTAAACTCCTTAAATTCGGAGAACGATTCAACCAAATTGATATTTTCCATTTTACCCGTTAATTAGAATTATATGTTTGAAAAATTAATTGTTTACTCGTTGGATGATTTCTTAAAAGAAACCTGAACTTTCACATCCTTTGCAGCCTCATAGGAGAGTGTTTGCAAGGGGTCTTCCTGTGGTGCATCCTTCTTTTTCTTTTTGGGAAGCTGTTTTTCAATGGTGAAGCCGGTATCATCGGCATTCAGCAATTTTGCTTTCACTTTACGGCCTTCGCTATCTTCAAAAGCGATTTCGCGGCCGATGTTTTTTACGAATTGGCGGGGCATACGAAGCGCCGAATCGATTCCCACAGAGGAAACATCCAGCTCAAAATCCTCTACATCTCTATCGAACTGCGATTCCACATGCCGGCTTACCTGCACGCATGAACTGATAGGCACTCCATTATCACCATCCAGAAATATCATGATTTTGTTTCTGCCGGAAACTTTTACCTCTATCAGAAACAAATCCGAATCTTTCAGATGTTCCTCAACAATATCAATTATTCTTTGCTTTTTTATCATTTTCTTACCTTCGATAAATTCCTCCGAACTACCGCCCGCCCTTGTTTAGCAGGCTTTCGAAAGTTAATACCAATGAAACGGGGGACTCTAAGTCCCCCCGTTCATAGCTGCTTTCGCTAATTATGGCGCAAAGTTAATCAAAATTTAAAACATTGCAAAAAATGTTCTGAATTTTAGTGTATTAGGATGAATTGGAAACATAACCGGATTTTCGTTCCACAGCCAAAAAGTCTTCCGGTTAATTCATATTCTCAATCCCTGATCAAATCATTGCATTATTCTCTTTCGCATGATACCTGATGTATGGAATGAACCACGGGATATCAGATTCCCTGCATATACATTTCGTAATACATATCAAAAATCTCTTTGGAGGTTTGTGCCAGTTCTTCCTGCTCATAAAAAGCCGACAAATGACTGATGCGCTGCACTATAGCCAGAGATTCCTGTTTGTTGCTTTCTACCATACTTGCCCTGCGACCGCTGAAGGAGAAATAATAGCGCAGGTTCTGTTCCTCCAGTTCTGTCATTCGGTTAAAAATAGCATTGCCTTTGTCGAAAGCACCTGCATCATAGTATGCTTCTGCGATGAGCAGGCTGAAATAATTGTAAGGTACATTATGCTCGGGCATAACCTCCATGGCCCTGTCAAGCACCTCTATGGCCGTTTCTACCTGTTCTTCCTGAATCAAAGCATTGGCCAGCCGCTGAAACACATTACGGAAGTTGACCGTTAGCCTGATGTTATCCTCATTAAGATACACCGAGGGGTCGTACATGTTGCCCCACTGAAACTTATTCATTACGTTATCATAGAGGATGCGGGTATTGACACGGCCGGTTTGTCCGTCGGCGCTGCGCGATCTGATGGGAACCAGACGATAGGCCATTCCTTCCAACTGGAAATACTCTTCCAGGCCAATGTAAGCATCAGCTCCTGTAGTAATAGCAAAATATACAGGTCTTTCCCAGTTGTTGGTGGCCAGAAAATCAAGCATTACGATAGCATTTTTCTGCACACCGAAATCGGGGAACTCCCACTCAACAGCATCCACGATAAGGTGGGCATCTTCGGGTGCCACAGTACCGTTGTTTACAACCGTAGCAGAATCTACGGGCAGGCGAAATTTGCGCGTGGGGAAGAAGTTATCCTGGGTACGACCGATACTTCTTTTATTGGCATCGTTGGTAATGAAGTTTATGATACTTCTCACGTTGATATATTGTCCCTCCAACCTTGCATCCTCAATAACATAGAGGTAATCACGAGTACCATCGCGGTACTGATGGGGCTGCATAGTCATGGGCAAGGGTTCTGCATCATAAAATTTTCGGCGCATCATCCCGTCGATATACCAGTCGGTGTTGAGCAAACTAAGGTTTACCACCTTAACATCGGTACGAATACCCTCTACTTCCTGAGCATACCACAAGGGGAAAGTATCATTGTCGCCCATGGTGAAGATGATGGCATTGGGCGCACACGACTCCAGGTAGTTGACGGCCACATCCCGGGTGGTGTAGCGTCCGGAGCGATCGTGGTTATTCCAGTTTTCTTTGGCCATGATAGTGGGCACCAGGGCCAGGCACAGCACTGTTGCAACAACTGCGGAGAGCTTTCCGCTTAGCTTTCGCTGCAAGGCATCTACCACCGCCAGCACCCCCAGCCCCACCCAAATGGAGAATGCGTAAAATGAGCCGATATAGGAATAGTCCCTTTCCCTGGGCTGGAAGGGCGTTTGATTGAGGTACACAATAATGGCTATACCTGTCATGAGAAACAACAGGCCTACAACAAAGGCATCGTCGGGTTTTCGTTTCATCTGAAACACCAGTCCTATAATACCCAGCAGGAAGGGCAGCATATAATATTTGCTATGGCCGGGGTTATTCGTTATGCTTTCGGGCAGATTATTCTGAGGCCCCAGAAAAGCAGCATCTAATGGTTTAATGCCACTCATCCAGTTTCCCCTTGTGGGTTCTCCGTGCCCTTGTATATCGTTTTGCCGCCCGGCAAAGTTCCACATCAGATAGCGCATATACATATGCCCCACCTGGTAGGAGAAAAAGAATCTCAGGTTTTCTGCAAAAGTGGGTTTGTGTATAACCTGTGTGGTTCCGTCGCGTTGCTGCACCCGGATGGGTCTTCCCTCCACCCTGCCCCAGCTTTCATAGGCCCTCACGTGCGAGCCCCTGCTGCTGTGCATACGGGGAAAAATGGTCGTAAACTCGGGATCATAAACGGGGACCGTTCCGATATTCTCATTAATAATTTCGTATCTTCCTGTTTCACGATTGGCTCTCCACACAGGGTTACCGTCATCAATACGCTCGATGGGTGCATTGTAGTATGGTCCGTAAAGCAAGGGCCATGCACCATATTGCTCGCGTCCCAGGTAAGATTTTAATGCTACGGCATTTTTTGGTGCATTTTCATTGATAGGTACATGCGCATTGGAGCGGATTACCAGCATCATGAAAGAGGTGTATCCGATAAGAATAAAAGTAAAGGAAAGAATGATGGTGTTGAAAAGCACTCTTTTCTTTTTATGGGTATAATACAAACCGAAAACAATCAACCCTGTTACCAGCAAAAAGTAAAAAATGGTACCGGATTGGAATGGCATCCTCAGGGTATTCACAAAGAACCTTTCGAACCACCAGTCAAGGGTAAGCACTCCGGGGATAAACACATTCTGAATAAAGCCCAGCAAGGCAACCGCAACAATGGCAGTAATGATTATTCCCTTTCTTGTGGGTTCAAACTTTTTGAAATAATACACAAAAACAATGGCCGGAATAGCCAGCAGGTTGAGCATGTGTACGCCGATGGAAAGTCCGATGATAAAAGCGATAAGCACCAGCCACTTCAAAGAGTCGGCTTCATGCTCAGTGGCCTCCCATTTAAGGATCGACCAGAAAACAAATGCGGTGAGAAAAAGAGAGGTAACATAAACTTCTGCTTCCACAGCAGTAAACCAGAAAGAATCGCTGAAAGTAAGGGTTAAACCACCCACGATACCGGCTCCCCATACGGCCCAGGTTTTATAGCTGTTTACATCGGCAGTAGCTTTCAACAAGCGATGCCCGAGCATGGCAATGGTCCAGAATAAAAACATCACGGTAAGGCCACCCGCAACGGCCGACATGGCATTAATCCAGTAAGCAACCCTTGTTACATCGCCCAGGGCCAGCAAAGAAAACATACGCGCCAGCATTTGATACAGGGGTGCCCCGGGGGGGTGTGCTACCTGCAGCTTAAAGGAAGTGGCCAGGCGTTCTCCTGCATCCCAGAAACTGGCAGTGGGTTCAATGGTAAGCATAAATACCGCGGTGGCAGCAATAAACAAAAGCCACCCCAGGATATTGTTCACGTTTTTATACGATTTC
>SLOR01000302.1 GCA_007132395.1 Bacteroidales bacterium | reverse complement strand
GAGGGACGCTTCCGCGCAATAATCCCCGAAAAACCTATCTGAATTTTCGAAATAACCTTTGGCTTTTGATAAAAAATCTGCCCGGAAGGCTTTTATGGCTCCGACTCTTTCAACGCCTCTGCCTTGATAAATTTGCTGCCGTACACTTCTTGTTTAAAGGGCAGTTCAAAGATTTCTTTGCCGTGTATAAAGCATGGTTTTCAGCCCTTGCCAGGTTCAGGCGTAAACGCAAACAAGCCACTGCTTTACCTTTTCTCAAAACGCAACCGGTATATAACAGAAGTATTGTATGGGATTACTACATCCTGAAAAGGAAAAACTTCAGCGATTTACCTGAAAAAGCTTTTCACAGCATGCCGCAAAAGAAAACACACTCCAATACTCATTAACTAACGGAAACTAACGTGCAGATTCCTGCAGGTTAAACCGAAAACTTTCGATAGCCAGCCTGTATCCTTCCAGGCCAAATCCAGCTATGGTTCCGCTGCATGCAGGGGCTATCAGGGAAGTATGCCTGAAAGTTTCCCTTGAAAAAATATTGGAAATATGCACCTCTACCACGGGAGTATTAATGGCCAGAACGGCATCGGCAATGGCGATGGATGTGTGGGTGTAGCCCCCGGCATTGAGGATTATACCGTCATGCGAAAACCCTGTGTGGTGAAGCTTGTTAATAATCTCCCCCTCCACATTGCTCTGAAAATATTCTATTTCGGTATCAGGGAAATGTTTTCTTAGCTTCTCAAGATAATCCTCAAAAAAAGTATTCCCGTAAAGGGAGGTTTCTCTTGTGCCCAGCAGGTTGAGGTTAGGGCCGTTGATAATAATGAGCTTCATGGGAATATGATTTGTTAATTGTTTTGTCTGCTGCTATACCAGTGCTGAATGTAACCTGTTTACCCGGACGTATGGAGGGCCTTATTTCGAAGCTAATGGCGCATTTTATTTACTCACGGGCTTGCATTATATTTCTGCTTCTGCGATAAAACATCCGGACGCCGGATCCAGGCTTTTTGTTGATGCAAATGTAAGGAATTGAGGACACTTTCGTTGTATAATGCACCTTTGACTCCGATAATTTTTTCTAATTGGGGAAATGTACTTACCTTTGCAGTTCAAACCATAATAGGGGTGCCCTAAAGAACGGGCTGAGATCACACCCATTGAACCTGATCCGGGTAATGCCGGCGAAGGGAAAGGGATAAGCTAAAGGAGGCTTCTACCCCTATTGCCTCCAATACTTAAACCGATTAAATTCTACTAAACAAATGAGAAAAATTTTTGCTGTGTTGGCAATGGCTGTATTCGCCTTGCCCTTATGTGCACAATGGAACCTTTCCGGCACCGTAACGGATGCTGAAAGCGGAAGAACCCTTCCCGGAGCCAATGTGATAATTAAAAATACTTACCAGGGTGCCCACACCGGAAGTAATGGTAATTTTCTTTTTTCCGGTGTGTCTGCAGGGACTTACGAGGTTAAAGTTACCTATGTGGGGTATCAGAGTAAGGTTATGGAAGTTGAAGTAGTTGACAATACCCGGGTAAATGTATTGCTGCAGCCTGCTGCCATCATGTCGCAGGAGGTAGTGGTAAATGCCACCCGTGCCGATAGCCGCACACCCTCTACTTACACCAACGTGTCGCGCGATGAGATAGTGGAACGTAACCTGGGACAGGATATTCCTTATCTGCTTTCCCTTACACCCAGCCTGATTACCAGTTCCGATGCCGGTGCAGGGGTGGGATACACCTGGATGAACATCCGCGGAAGCGACAATTCCAGAATCAATGTTACGCTCAATGGTATTCCGATGAATGACTCCGAATCTCATGGTGTATGGTGGGTAAATATGCCCGACATAGCCTCTTCTACTGAAAATATTCAGATTCAGCGGGGTGTTGGAACCAGTACCCAGGGTGCTGCCGCCTTTGGTGCTACCATCAGCCTGCAAACCACTGGTCTTAACGATGAGGCCTATGCCGAATTATTCACTTCCGGAGGGTCTTTTAACACCCTTCGTAATACGGCACGTTTTGGCACCGGGCTCATGGGCAACCACTGGGTTTTTGACGGGCGTCTGTCAAAAATTACTTCCGATGGCTATGTTGATCGCTCTTCTTCCGACCTTAAATCTTTTTATTTTTCCGGAGGCTATTATGGCGAAAATACCGTGGTAAAGGCTGTAACCTTCAGTGGAAAGGAAACTACCTACCAGGCATGGAATGGTGTGCCCAGCCATATGCTGGAAGAGAACAGAACTTTTAATCCCTCGGGCATGTTCCTCGACGAGCAGGGCAACAGGCAATTTTATGATAATGAAACCGATAATTATCAGCAGGATCATTACCAGCTGCATGTAACCCATCAGTTCAACCCCATGTGGGTTGCCAATACATCGCTGCATTATACTTATGGCAGAGGGTATTACGAGCAATACAGACAGGACGATCGCTTTTCGCGCTATGGGTTGCCCAATATAATTATTGACTCACAGGAATTTTCGCGCACCGACCTTATCAGGCAGCGCTGGCTCGATAACCATTTTTACGGATTAACCTACTCATTGAATTACAACAGCTTTGAGCGGTTAACCGCTACTCTGGGCGGTGGATACAACATTTATGAAGGCGACCATTTTGGCAAAATCATATGGGCACGCCTGGCTAAAGGGTTTGACAAAGATCACCGCTATTACGACAACTATGCCGAGAAGAAGGATTTTAACTCTTTCCTGAAAGTAAACTATGAACTCATGCCGGGCTTCTACCTTTTCGGAGATATGCAGTATCGGGATATTATCTATGATTTCGAAGGACGGGGCATGGTAAACAATGAAGTGGTGAACCTGGAGCAGAGAGCAGAATTTAATTTCTGGAACCCCAAAATCGGTTTCGTTTACGACGTTACTCCGGCTCATAATGTTTATGCCTTTGCCGGAATCAGCAACCGTGAGCCGGTTCGTCGCGACTTTACCGAGTCATCACCCGAAAGCCGCCCCCGCCACGAAACCATGCAAAACATTGAACTGGGCTACCGCTATAGCTCTTCTAAGATAATGCTGGGTATAAACTACTACCTGATGGACTACAAGGATCAGTTGATTCTCACAGGTGAAATCAATGATGTGGGAGGATTTACCAGGACAAATATCGATAAAAGCTACAGAACCGGTGTAGAACTGGAAGCGGGCTATCGATTCAGTAGTTGGGTTGAATGGAACGGTAACCTTACCCTGAGCCGTAACCGTATTGCTGATTTTACTGAATACTCCGATGCTTACGACGAAAACTGGAACTGGGTAGGCGTGCATGAGCAAACTTATGAAGATACCGAAATCGCTTTTTCACCTTCTGTGGTAGGTGCCAGCAGATATACTTTCCGCCCCTTCGATAGGTTTTCAGTCGATATCATGTCGAAATACGTGGGCCAGCAATACATTGATAATACTATGAACCCCGATAGGATGCTGGATGCCTATTTTGTAAGCGATCTGAAGTTGTCTTACAAAATCCAGAACAGCCTTTTCCGCGAGTTGGAACTCTCACTGGCAATAAATAATATTATGGATGTGGATTATATTACCAACGCCTGGATTTACAAAGGCACGGTAGGGGGTCAAATGATGGCCATTGAGGATGGCTACTTCCCCCAGGCAGGAAGAAATTTCCTGATGGGACTAAGACTCAAACTGTAATTGGAATCGTATTTTTACGCGTTTTTTTGCTAATCCAAAGGCTCTGCAGATGTATCAACATCTGTGGGGCCTTCTTCTTCATAGGCCTTATGTTTGGCATAATGCCGCCATTTTTCAAGCAATTGTTGCATATCATCGGGTAGCACTGATTCAAAAAACATGGGTTTGCCCGTGATTGGGTGCAAAAAGCCAAGGGTTTTTGCATGCAGGGCATGGCGGGGACATACCTTGAAACAGTTTTGAATAAACTGCTTGTAACGAGTAAAGGTAGTGCCTTTGAGGATGCGATCACCACCGTACGTTTCGTCATTGAACAACGGGTGCCCGATATACCTGAAATGTGCGCGTATCTGATGGGTGCGGCCGGTTTCCAGTTTGCATTCTACAAGGGTTACATACCCGAAGCGCTCCAGCACCTTGTAATGGGTAACAGCGTGCTTGCCGTGCTCTCCGTCGGGAAAAACTTCCATCACCTGTCTGTTTTTGAGGCTGCGGCCTATGTGTCCGGTAATGGTTCCTTCCTCCTGCTTCACATCTCCCCACACCAGGGCATAATACAGGCGGTCAATCCTCCGGTCGAAAAACAATTTGGCCAGACGTGTCTGGGCAAGTTCTGTTTTGGCTATCAATAATATTCCTGAGGTATTTTTATCGATACGGTGCACCAGGCCAGGCTTTACCGGCTCATTGTTTTGCATGGGCAGGTCCTTGAAATGGAAAACCAGCGCATTGACAAGAGTGCCTGTGTAATTACCATGACCGGGATGCACTACCATGCCGGCTTCTTTGTTTACCAATAACAAATCATCATCTTCATAAAGAATATTGATGGGGATATCCTGGGGAATAAGCTCAATTTCACGTGGGGGAAATGCCAACACAATACTCACCACATCAAGGGGCTTTACCTTGTAATTGGATTTTACGGGTTCGTCATTTACCAGGATGTTACCCGCTTTAGCCGCATTCTGGATTTTATTACGGCTGGTGTTTTCCATACGGGCCATCAGAAATTTGTCAACCCTGAGAAACCCCTGTCCTTTATCGGCAACAAAGCGGTAATGCTCGTACATTTCCTGTTCATCCTGCTCCTGCAGCAACGGGTCTTCCTCAAAGAACTTATCAGATTCGGTCATGGGTGAAATTATCTTGCGATTATAAATTTGGAAGTGTAAATGCTTTGTTGATTGCTACCTGCCAACTGTATAAAATACAAGCCGTTGGGTAGGTTTTCTATATTAATCTGTGCAGCATCAGACTGTTGATGCACCTTTCTGCCGGTACCATCAAAAATAATGATCTCATACTGCTCTGTTGTATTTTCGGGTACCTTAATCCTGATGACATTTCCGGTTGCAGGGTTGGGGTAAATAAGGACTTGCCGGGGCTCAGTATCCATTGGTTCATTGCCTGTGATTAATGCCTGCCCGAAAACAGGACGTATCATCAATGCTCCGCTGTAGCTCGTGGGGAGCCATTCGCCATGGGTGTTGTAAAAAATGCTCTCACTGGCGTCGTTGGTAAAATCAAAGCCAATATTCAGGAAATCGTTGGTAATCTGCTGCCATCCCACATAAATCGTGTCGGAAACAACAATTGGGTTTTCCAGCGCATAACTTACAAATGTATTGATCCCCTCTGCAAATTCGGTACTGAGGGTCTGTGATTCGTAAAGTATCTCTTCCGGATCGAGGTTTTTCCATATTTTCAGCAGGAAAGGCTTCTGGTTTTGATTGTAAAGCGTTGGATTGAAAAAAAACTGAACCGCATCCAGGGTGTCGGTGTGCTGCAAAATAAACCTTACGGCTCCTCTGGCATTGCTTCCCACCAGCCCGTAGCCACTTTCGGGTACGCCATCATCATAGGCAAAATAATTGTCGAATACCTGCCTGAACCTGATAGTGTCGTTGCGGGTCCATTCGTCGCCCAGGTTGCCTTCGCGTATCACATGGTGTATGGTAAATACTCTTGCCGGTGCCGGTGCGGTGGGCAAAGGGTTTGGGGTAACCACGGGATTGGCGTGGAGATCGTAGGTTTGATAGCCCTGCTGACTTACAGGGGCAATGTTCCAGGTTCCCCCCGAATAATTGCGAATAATTGCATCTGACTCATCGGTTATAAAATACCTGTAGGTGTAATTGTAAGAAATGTTATCCAGGTTGGAAATGGTAAGATTAAAACGGCTTCGCAGGTGCAAAGGGGGATTCGCAATGTAATGCGACCAGGGCATGGCTTGGTATTTCTGTAATATAGATTGTGCGGGGGTAACGAAGGTAATGTCGTAATAAAAAGAATCGGCCACACTGCGCCCATAGTCCAGCTTTATGTAGTCAATATTCCAGATACTGGTATTACCTGCATAATTGCTGGGGGTTTTGGTAAGCGGAAAACTGGCATAATTGCGAAAGCGAAATCTGAAATCCGGTCGAAAAAATACCTGGTCTTCAATCTTCAGGGCGACCCTTTTAAAATATGTACCATGGGTTTCGTAAAACTCTTCCAGAGTGGTTCCCTCACGGCTCCATACTTGCACCCAGGCATCTTCCACCCATATTTCGTTTTCCGGATCTTCGGGGTCCTGGGTATAGTGGCCGGGGGTATGAAGAAATTCTACCACCAGTGAGTCCCTGTCGCGCGGAGCACTGCCCTGGCCTTGTGGTTGATAGTAAAATGTAAGCAATACGCTGTCGGAGGGAGTAAGCGCCATAGGTGCGGGTGCGAAAACCGAATCCAGCCTTATGGGATGTGAGGTAAGCATGTCGGCAGCAAACTGGTAGGCGCTTTCAGCGGCCTCTTCATAAAGTTGACCGTGCTGGTTGAGTGCGTCAAAGGTAGCGGTGCCAATAGATTTGGGGTGTATGGCAAATGTTTGATTGATAAAAACGTAGCGATCGGCCCACAAGCGGCTGTCGGGGTATGGTCCTTTGTGACTAAAATCCTCCCGGAAAGGCAATAGCAGGGGATTTGTGGCTTTGTCAAGAGAGTAGTCTTTTACCGTACTTTCGTTTGACATTAGAAGGTTTACCTCAAGTGGGCGCACAATTTCCTGTGCTAATGCGCCTGTAACACCCATGGTAAAAAAAATAAAGATGCCGATAAGCTTTTTAATCATTGGGCGAATTTAATCGGGTAAATGTTTTAGTCCACTTAAAAAACACGTTTACCTGTATAATATTGTTTGCAGGAAATAAAAATTACACCCTGGTTCATTCCTCAACTTTGAGCTTGTCCAACTACTCAAGGTCCGGAAATTTACCGGATTCTGAATCAACCTTTATTCTCTGTCAAAATCTTCAATGCGTCTGTACCAGATATCGATACTGGAACCTCTCATTACACTTGGTGTTTCAATGGGGTCGGGGTCCTGGCGGAATGCTTTGCCATTAGCGGTGCTGGCATTGAATTCAAATACTTCATCACCCAGAACCAGGAAATTCTCGCGCAGCACCTGAAATACTTCCTCGGGGCTTTTGCCGGTAAGGTCGGGTGTGGGTATCGTAAGGGTTTCCTCCAGATAGATGTCGAAATCAAATTCTTCAGTAGAGCGGTAGTAAATGTCCACACCGGTGCCCATAGTTAGTCTAACCCTGCGCTGCTCCACACTGGGGGTTTGCCGATACACCCTTACGTTAATTGTATCTTCATCAAGAAAAATTTCGTCGCCCACATTCAGAGATGATGTGTTGAGCAGGTTGATGGCTTCCTGGCGGGTTCTTCCAATAAGCAGTGGCACATATACCTGGTTATCGCCCACGCCGCTGCCCAGTACAAGGTCGATGGCGGTACCTTTCTGAACAAGGGTGCCGGGCTCAATGCTTCCCTGGTTATATTTTTGCTGCAGTACGGCATTACGTGCAATATTTGGCACGTATTCAAGCCTTCCTGTTTCCAGTCCGTAAGTTTCCAGCAGCGCACGTGCCTGCCTTAGCGAGAGGTCGGTAAGATCGGGCATGGCAATCATTTCGGGTAAAATTGCCACGGTAGTGAGATACACTGTACGATTGCGCTTTACATCGATACCTGCTGCCGGGTTTTGCGTGGCAATAGTTCCTTTTTCGCGGGACGTGTCGAAGATGGAGTCGTTTATTACGGCTCTCAGATTCCTTCTTTTTAGCTCTTGCAGGGCCATCTCTTTATTCATCCCATCAAGGTCGGGTACAGTGATAGTACGCCCATGCATGGTATAAACATCAAGGGCTTTCAGCGAAAACCACAGCAGGGCAATAATTACGGCAATGGCCAGCAAAATATGATAGATAAAGGTTTTACTTTTGATAAATGATAAGATACTCATAGGGTTCGGGGAATTTTTTACGACCTCAAAATTAATAATTAATTGATGATATTTGTTTCTTATTCTGCCATATAAAGATGCCCTGGGCGATATTTTGTTTTTTTTGGCAGGGCAGGGGATAATTTACTGCGAAGTATTCTAACTTTGCCCGATGTGCAGAAGCTTGTTCTTCTGCCCTCACAATACACCTTATGCTTTACACGTTTTTGTTGAAGGCGATAAGATGAAGATCCAGTTGGAAGTTTAACCAAGTAGTTTCAGATGCAAAAGAATATAGCGCTGGTTGCCGGGGGTGATTCCGGCGAATATGTAATCTCGGTAAATAGTGCCGCCATTATCCGAAAGAGCCTTGATAGAAGTAAGTTTAAGGTGTTTTTGGTACTCATTAGCGGGAAAAAATGGGTGTATCTGGATGATAATAATACCGAGCATCCTGTGGATAAAAATGATTTCTCTATCCGTGTTGACGGACAGAAAGTTTTGTTTGATTGCGCCCTGATAACCATTCACGGCACACCAGGGGAGGACGGCAAAATACAGGGCTATTTCGAATTACTTGGCATTCCCTACACCACCTCAGGCTTGCTGCAATCTTCCCTCACCTTCAATAAATATTTTTGCAATGCCATAGTGTCGCACTGGGGAGTTACAGTGGCTCGTTCGGTAAAGTATTTCCGTGGCCATGTACCCGGTGTTGACCAGGTGCTGAAAGAAGTAAGTTTGCCCGTATTTGTAAAGCCCAACAAGGGCGGATCGAGCCTGGGTACCACCTTTGTGAAAGATCAGCAAACCCTTAAGCAGGCCATGGAGCTATGCCTTGAGCATGACGATGAGGTACTGGTAGAGGAATACATTGAAGGAACCGAGCTTACCTGCGGTGCCTACATGCGCGAAGGGGAACTGCTTGTGCTTCCGGTTACAGAAATTGTGAGCAAAACAGAGGCTAAGTTCTTTGATTACAAAGCCAAGTACACCCAGGGTGCTGCCGATGAAATTACCCCTGCCCGTATTCCGGATGCGCTTACACAGCAGGTACAGGAAACCACCGCCTATTTGTACAAAAAGCTAGAATTAAAGGGAGTGTGTCGGCTGGATTACATCCATGGCCCTGAAGGATTATATTTCCTTGAGGCCAACATTACTCCGGGTATGTCGGAGCGCAGTATTGTGCCTCAGCAGGCGGCCCATGTAGGAATAAGTCTTGAGCAACTGTTTTCGGATGTGCTGGAGGAAACCATGGCCGGAAACAGGAAGTAATTATTTCTTTTAAAGAAAATTGAGCGAGGTAAGGTAATCGGCAAACATTTTAAATGCTTTAGCCCTGTGGCTGATTTGGTTTTTCTCTCCAAGGGGCATTTCGGCAAAAGTCTGGGTATAACCCACCGGCAGGAATATGGGGTCGTAGCCAAAACCCTTATCTCCTCTTTGCTCATGGACGATTTCCCCTTCCACGATACCTTCAAATAATATTTCTTCTCCATTAATGATTAAAGCGATTACTGTGCGGAAGCGGGCTTTTCGGTTTTGTTTTTCGTGCATCTCCTGCAACAACTTCTTCATATTGGCCAGGCTGTTATTATCCTCTCCGGCATAGCGTGCGGAATGCACACCGGGTCTGCCACCCAGAGCCTCCACCTCAAGTCCGGTGTCATCGGCAAAACAGTTCACGCCATACTTTTCATGCACGTGTCTTGCTTTTTGCAACGCATTGCCCTCCAAATCGCGCATAGTTTCGGGTATGGGTTCATGGCAGCCTAAATTATCGAGGCTTTGCAGTTTGATGCTGCCGGGCATCATAGCCTTAATTTCATTAAGCTTGTTGGGGTTGTGGGTGGCAAATACTATTTTCATCTTCCTTTGGTATGTGTTGGGGTAAAAAACCAGCCGGAATTAGCCTCCCTTTAAGAGATAGCAATTCCGGCTGTTATAATGTGTTGCAATGCTTTTTGCATAATTCCTTTAAAACTGTGAGCTCATTTCAATGAGAACATAGTTTTTGGGAACCATTTCGCCCAGTTTTACGTTGATGGATTTGATAGTTCCGTCATAGGGGGCAATAATTACATTCTTCATTTTCATAGCTTCCAGGATAAGCAGCCTGTCACCCTCTTTTACTTCATCTCCTACATTTACAAAGATTTCAGGCACATTACCGGGCATGAAAGATTTCAGATGCGCGGGAATGATTGGCGCCCAGGGCTTACGCTGGTCGTTCATTTTATTGGAAAGCGTTTTGTAATGCGCTTCGTCGATATTGAGCTGAATGAATGCTTTTTCTTCCGGCTCAGGACTTTTATTTTTGGCCATTTTCTTCCTTTTTTATGAGAAAATTATTGCTGATGTAAGTGGCAGATTCCCGCACTTGCGTTGGTTGTAAAGTCGCGGTGATACTGCACACCTGTTAAATTCCCTGTAGCAGCCACCAAAGGATTAGTTTGCTCCGGAAAGGGAGGGTAATATTTCCCTTTGGTGACTGTCAGGCAGAAATTTTAAAATGGCGGTATTCCATGTTTCTTTTGTGGTCTGAGTTCTGATTTCTGACTGGAAACTTCCAGGGCGTGTACCACGAATTTGCGTGTTTCAGAAGGTTCAATGACTGCGTCGATATAACCGTGCGCAGCGGCCACGTAGGGGTTGGCGAATTTTTTCTTATACTCTTCCACTTTCTCCCGGCGAACCTTATCGGGGTCTTCCGCATTTTTGATTTCGTTGCGGAAAATGATATTGGCAGCACCCTCTGGACCCATAACCGCAATTTCAGCTGTGGGCCATGCAAACACGAAGTCGGCCCTGAGGTGACGCGAACACATGGCAATATACCCTCCGCCATAAGCTTTGCGCAAAATAATTGTGATTTTGGGTACGCTTGCCTCAGAGTAGCTGTAGAGAATTTTTGCTCCGTGGCGGATTACTCCTGCGTGCTCCTGGTCAATACCGGGCAGATAACCCGGGAGGTCAACCAGGGTAACCAGCGGAATATTAAAAGCATTACAGAAACGGATAAACCGGGCCGCTTTGTCGGAAGAATCCACGTCAAGTACACCGGCCAGCACAAGGGGCTGATTGGCTACAAAGCCAACGGTTTCGCCATTTATGCGTCCGAAACCAATTACCATATTGGCGGCAAACAGTTCCTGTACTTCAAAGAAATCGCTGTCGTCGCTTATAGAACGGATTACGTCTCTTACATCATAGGGTTCCCTGGGATCGGTAGGAATGATGTTTTCAATTTTATACTGCCTTGATTTGGGCGCTTTCTTGGGGAATGCGTCGGCCTTTTTGGTATTGTTCCAGGGGATGTAGCTTACCAGTTTTTTGATCTGATTCAAACACTCCTGCTCACTTTCAGCAAAGAAATGCGCGTTGCCTGTAATTTCAGAGTGTACCCTGGCACCGCCCAATTCTTCCATAGTGATTTCTTCACCCAGCACCGATTTGATTACTTCGGGGCCGGTGATAAACATTTTGGATATCTTATCTACCACGAAGACAAAGTCGGTAAGTGCCGGGGAATATACCGCACCCCCTGCACACGGTCCCAGAATCACGGAGATTTGTGGAATAACTCCTGAAGCCTGGGTGTTGCGATAGAAAATTTCACCATACCCCGCCAGTGAGTTTACCCCTTCCTGGATTCTTGCTCCACCCGAGTCGTTGATGCCGATAATAGGTATCTTCAGGTTCATGGCGTGATCCATGATTTTGGAAATTTTCCTGGCATGCATGATTCCCAGCGAACCCCCTGCAACGGTAAAGTCCTGGGCATAGATACAAACAGGGAATCCGCTTATGGTACCTGTTCCGGTAATTACACCATCACCGGGCAGGTGCTTTTTGTCCATGTCAAAATCTCTGGCTGCGTGCTCTACGAATAAATCATACTCGTGAAATGAGTTGGGGTCAAGCAGGGCAATGATACGTTCCCGGGCGGTCATCTTGCCCATGGATTGTTGTTTCTCTATTGCCTTGACGCCTCCGCCCAACAGTGCACCTTGCATCCTTTTTTTAAGATCCAATGTCTTTTGCTTAATCGACATATCCATTAAATTTTGATTTTAAATTGCGTAAAAAATTCTATTAGCAATCGAAATGCTTGTTTTTTTGCTGGTTTTTTTAGTTGAAAAAACACCCAAAGTAATGAAAAAAAAATGAAAAGAACCGCTATTTTCTTTGCTATTTGCAACAACTGTTTAGCAGGTTACTTCTAAAACAGTGAGGGTTATAATATTATAGCAAAGTGCCCGGGGTAGCCTATCTATGAATAAGAATTTTTTTCGTGGTGGTGTTTTGTTCTTTCCTGAGTGTAAGGAAATACACGCCTGCCGGTACTGCATCCAGTGAAATTTTTCCGGGGGTGTTGTAAAATATCTGTAGGTTGCTGTCGGATAGAATTACCTGACCCAAAAGGTTGATAAGTTGCAATTCTATTTCTCCTTCAAACTTTTCAATTGTAACTGTAATGTACTTAAAGGCAGGGTTGGGGTAGAGGCTTAATCTTTCTTCGGCAAAAAGGTTTTTTAGCATATCTTCCAGTTCTTCGAAGTGAGCTATAAAATGCAGGGGGCTGTCGGGCATGGAAAAGCTGAATGATTCCTGTGTGCTTTGCACCCGGCCCAGGGTATCGGTCCAGTGAACAAAATCAAAACCTGGCCGGGGTTCAGCAGTAAGTGTAACGTCTTCATCAATAAGGTAAAATCCTGCGCCACTTAATAAGCCAGCGTGTTTAGGTCGGGCTTCGGTAATTACAAGGTGGGCTGAGACATTGGGGGAATATCCGTAGAGCACGTCGGGGTTTTCATCAAGGGGATCCAGCCAGTACCTCAGTTGTTTTTCGGGGCTATCGCCATTGGCCTGCCAGTGCTGGTAAAATTTACCATAATAATCAAACAGAGTTGGCGAATTGCAGCTGGCACCTCCGCCGGTAAGAGTGCCCACGATAAGGCCGTCTTCATCAAAAAGGGGCGAGCCGCTGGATCCTCCTTCGGTAACACCATGGCCCGATTCGGTCTCTGCCCACCTTACTCTCCAGAAACCATTACTCATACCCCCGGAATAGTTGATGGATGTGAGATTTTCGGTAAATGTGGAAATTTTTTTTACGTCGCCCGAGGGATGGTGAATGCCCACCCCTTGTTCGGGTTGGCGCACCACTCTGCTCCACCCGTTAAAGTAGGGGTCCCATATGTCGGGCACGCGCTCATCCAGTTCTACCAGCAGAAAGTCGGTTCCCCCTGTCAGGTGTGCATTGGCCAGTAATGTTCCTCCAACAATAAGGTTTTCCGGTGGCAGGGGGGCATTCCCTTCACAATCGGTATATTCGTTGTTAAAATAAAAATGCCATTGCAGGTAGTCTTCCTCAGTGGCACCTACTCCACAGTGGTTGGCTGTAAGCATATAGGGTGTTCCGTCCTGCAGGGTAGTGTTTACCAGCGAGCCGGTGCAATAGCGCCATACATTGCCTGCTTTCAGCAGGATTTTGGCCACCCCTCTTTTTTGTTTTTGCCAGGCATCTCCTTCCGGGCAATTTACATTTACGTTACACTCGCCAGATGAGGCAATTTGCCTGGTAGAAAATCCTGAAGCCGGCCTGTTTACAATATAAATGAGTTCGCTAATATTAAACCGTGGCAAAGCCTGTAGTCCGGAGGATTTATGCAGGT
>SLOR01000295.1 GCA_007132395.1 Bacteroidales bacterium | reverse complement strand
TCTGATTATCAGTCAGATACTCACTTCGACAAGCTCAGTGTCCAAATCAAAGTTGACTTTTGAGACAGCCTCAATTCAGCTAATCTTAACCGAATCCAATAACAACACCTATGCAGTTCCCCGAACAACTTTTTTTAGCCTTGATTGAAAAATTTACCGGCAACAAAGAAACCATTACGGAGCGGGTTTCATTGTCCGGAGGATGTATCAACAACGCCATGCGCATCAATACCTCCACCGGGTCGTGGTTTGTAAAATACAATGCTTCAGACCCTTATCCGGGCATGTTTGAAACTGAAGCCCGGGGGCTGAAGTTGCTGGCAGAGGCAGGGGAGGTGTTTACTCCCGGGGTAGTGGAATACGGAAGCGATGACATTCATAGCATGCTGATTCTTGAATACGTCGAACCGGCAAAAGAAGAGAAGAATTTCTGGCAAAACTTCGGCAGTGCGCTGGCACGCCAGCACAAACATAATCATGACAAATTCGGGCTGGACCATGATAACTATATCGGCAGCCTGGAGCAAAAAAACCAATGGCACGACAACTGGCCGGATTTTTTCATGACACAGCGAATTGAGCCACAGGTGAGTATGGCGCGTAACCAGGGGAAAATCAGCGGTAGCATAACTACACGACTGGACTCCCTGTATAAAAACCTCAATGATTTCTTTCCCCCGGAAAAGCCTTCACTGCTGCACGGAGATTTATGGAGCGGCAATTTTATGACCAACAGCAGGGGAGAGGCCTGCATTTTAGACCCCGCGGTATATTACGGCCACAGACTTATGGATTTGGGAATGTCGCAGCTGTTCGGAGGGTTCTCTCCGGCGTTTTATGAAGCGTATCATGCTGAATTTCCCCTGGAAAAAAACTGGCGACAGGCCATTGAAATCGCCAACCTGTATCCGCTTCTGGTGCATGTGAATCTCTTTGGCGGGGGATATGCTTCCTCGGTAATGCAGATACTACAGCGTTTTTAACAATAAAAATCATCAATGTCAGGTTAAATAATATTTCGTCCCATATGGGACTTTATGTCGTTTCGCAACTATCTAACTACCAACATCATGTCCCTCCGGGACTATCCCGTTAGGGATTAAAATATGAGTAGAAAAAATGTAAGCCTTCAACTTAATAAGTCCTGTAGAGACGAGATAGAATCAGGTTTTGCGGAATACTCGTGTGTTTTAACCGGACACCAATGAATAAAAATCTGTCCTTGCAATACCCTGATTGAGCAGCTGAAATATCAAACTTACTTTCCGGCTTGTTTATCTTTCCAGAGCTGGCGGAAGGATTTGGGCTGCACTTCAGGCATATCGCGTCTCTTACCCCAACTGCCGCTGAAAAGCTTCCGGGCAAAATAATTTTTCATTTTGGCACCGGCAATATCAATGATCCTGGGTCGCAGCATTGCGGTCTTCCACAAACGCATGCCCAGATTTTCGGCGCGGGGCGACAGTGTATTCTTTACGGCAAAATTGCGGTTTTCCAGCAATAAATAGTGTAAATCGATATTAACCGGACAAACCTCTGTACATTTTCCGCACAGGGAGGAGGCATAGCTCAGGTGCTTGTATTGGGCCATGGAACGCATATGAGGTGTAATGACTGCCCCGATGGGTCCGGAATATACACTGCCGTAAGTGTGCCCTCCTACATTGCGGTAAATGGGGCAGGCATTGAGGCAGGAGCCACAGCGAATACACGACAGTGCCCTGCGTTGGGGAATGCGCGACAACAAGCGGCTGCGGCCGTTATCCATTAAGATAACAAACATTTCCTTTGGCCCGTCTACCTCATCCTTTTGGCGGGGACCGCTGATAATGCTGTTATATGCTGTGATTTGCTGCCCTGTGCCGAAAGTGGCCAGCAGGGGCCAGAAGAGATGCAAATCTTCAAGGGCAGGAATCACTTTTTCAATTCCAGCCACCACGATATGAACAGGAGGCATGGATGCCGACAGCAATCCGTTACCTTCGTTTTCTGTTAAAGCCACTGAGCCGGATCCCGAAATCAGAAAATTTGCGCCTGTGATTCCGGCCTGGGCGTTTTTAAATTTCTCCCGCAGCGTTTTTCGCACGAAACGGGTAATCTCTTCGGGAGTACTTTCGGGGTCAAGGCCAAATTTTTCATGAAAAATGGCTGCAATATCCCCCGCCGATTTATGCATAACCGGCGTTACAATGTGATAGGGCTTGTCGTTGGATATCTGCACGATGTATTCTCCCAGGTCCGTTTCTACACATTCTATCCCCTTCCCATGGAGAAACTTATCGAGCTGCAGCTCCTCAGTAACCATGGATTTGGATTTTACGACCCGCTCAACGCCTCTTTTGTTCAGAATCTCAAGTATTGCCTTGTTGGCCTCTTCCGCGTCCTGTGCCCAAATAACTTTACCCCCTCTTTTGCTGAAGTTCTGTTCAAAATCCTTGAGTGAATTTTCCAGATTTTCTATGCTTTTGTACTTCTTTACTGCTGCCTGCCGCCTTGCCAGGGCCAAATCAGCATATTGCATTTTACCCAGCTTCACCGCAGCATCGTATTTTCCCATGTTAAAGGCGATGGTTTTGCGATGCGCCAGGTCAAAGGATTTTGCCTCAGCGTCTGATTGAAATTGTTGCCAGGGTTCCTGCATGGGAAACGGGTTTGGGATAAGGAATTAATTAAGCACAGGCAATTTTATCTACCCTGCCCTGATGTCTTCCCCCTTCGAAAGAAGCATCCAGAAACGCATTCACAATTTCGTGGGCCAGCTCTGCACTGATAAAACGGGCAGGTAAGGCCAATACATTAGCATCGTTATGCTGACGGGCAAGAGAGGCCAGCTCTGCAGTCCAGCACAATGCACTGCGCACATGCTGATGTTTGTTGGCCGTAATATTTACTCCGTTGCCACTACCGCACATTACAATACCCAGAGGAAATTCCTTGTTTTCAAGAGCAAGGGCCAGGGGATGAACGAAATCGGGATAGTCAACACTTTCGGAAGAATGGGTGCCGAAATCTTTTACTGTAAACCCTTTGGATGCAAGTAATTCCTTCAGTTTTTCCTTCAAACTAAACCCTGCATGATCGGAGGCTATGCCAATATTTTTACTAAAATTATTCATTGTTAATAACTTTTATAAACCTAAATTTGCAGCAAAATTACAGATAATTTATACAGGATTTATTATTAGATAATTAGAAATAGGTTACAGGCACTTTACAATTTCACTTTATTTTTTTACCCGTTAGTAATCAATTTTTTAGGGTTTATAAACAATTTGATGTTAAAAACTACCTGCGAGGTGCTCAAATCTTTTGGTAAGTAATGCTTGGTTTTTAAAGTTGGAAAATCCCTTGATAAAATTTTTTAAATATCCAATAGCTTCCTTGATTTTGTTTTAAGAAATAATTAACAATTGCTTAACATGATTTCGGGTCTTTCAGGAGGCTTTTCAACAGGATTTTTTACAATGCATTGGTTTAGGACAACATGTTAATAACTCGTTAGTTTGTTTAAATACAGTATTTTAATTTTCACCATGCTGTTAATTATATGTTAATTGAATACTATAAATCAATTAATCAAATTTTTAAGCTTTTTTTTGCAAACATTATCAACACCGCTAATAATAATAATGGGATTTAAAATTTTA
>SLOR01000156.1 GCA_007132395.1 Bacteroidales bacterium | reverse complement strand
CCAGCACCAGGCGTGGAACGCTCATATACTTCAATTCGCTATCATGGGCAAATTTGATTTTTCCGATAAGGTACAAGCCCATGAGCAGGAATATGGCAATCCATAGCACGATAAACACTTCACGGTCCAGAATACCCCATTGTGCCACGGCATCAGCGGTAGCAAGGAACTTGAGGGAGAAAGCCAATACTACAAATCCCAGCACCACTTTCACGGCATTCATCCAGCCACCCGATTTGGGCAGTGACTTGAGTGCTGTGGGAAATACGGCAAACAAGCTAAAGGGAATGGCCAGTGCAAGGCTGAAGCCCAGCATACCAATGGCAGGGCCAAATACATTTCCTCCAGTGGCAGCATCTACCAGCAGCGTACCCACGATGGGGCCTGTGCAGGAGAAGGAAACCAGCACAAAGGTAAGACCCATCAGCACAACACCTATCAGCCCTCCTGTTTTATCAGCCTTGGCATCCAGTTTATTGGTCCAGCTGGCTGGCATGGTAAGTTCGAAGGCACCAAAGAAAGAAGCGGCAAAGAACACCAGCAAAACAAAAAAGAACATGTTAAAACCAGGGCTGGTAGCCAGGGCATTTAAGGTGTCGGCGCCAAAAATCATAGAAATGGCAAGACCCAAAACCACATAGCTGAATATTATGGTGAAGCCATAGAAAAAGGCATCACGAACTGCTCTTGCCCGGTTTTCAGAATTACGCAGGAAAAAGCTTACGGTAAGCGGTATCATGGGGAAAACACAAGGTGTAAGCAGGGCAAGTAGTCCGCCGAGGATACCGGTAATGAACATTCCCCAAAAAGAACGGCCAGCTTCTTCAGTTTCCACATCATAGGTGATGGCAGCGGGCTCACCGGGGGCCTCTGCCTCCGTGGCAGTATCATCAATATCTTCATCTGCGGCCAACCCTTCTTCGGTTTGCTGTGCTTCAGCCTGTGCAGTAGTTGCAGTTTCTGCTTCACGGCCCGGAAGATTAAAGGCAAACTCCACATAGTCGGGAGGCAGGCAGGAGGTAGCATCGCAGCACATGAACATCAGTTCTCCCGTTACCCTAACAGGACTGGTTGCAGTAACTTCAACCGTACGGGTAAAAACCACCTCACGGTCGCTGTACATGGGTATTTCCATATCAAAATTTGGATCGTACTTTACTTCTGCAACAGGTGCCTGCATAGCTTCAAGAAAGCGATATCCTGAAGGCTCGCTGAACTCAAAGGAGGTGGGTATGGGGCCACCTTCCGGAACATCCATCCCGTAAATTGACCATCCTGCATCAATATGAGCAGTCATTTTCAGCTTATAAGTGTTTTCTGCAAGCTTTTCCTGGGAAAAACTCCAGCTTACCGGTTCCAGTATTTGCCCCTGGGCAAAAAATAATCCCATAAAAAAGCTCAGTACAAGAGCCGACAGAACCTTTTTCTTAATGTGTGTCATAGTGTAATTTTACGTTTGTATTGCACAATGCAAGAAACAATATATAATGTGGATGCAACATCCATTTTAACACATCTAATTATAGAAATGTATTAATTTATTAATCGTACAAATGTATAAGTTTCAATTCAAATGCTTTTCATAAATAATTATAAGGATTCTTTTTGTATCCTTATCCACCCTGAAGCGATTATCGCTACGATGCCCCACTATCCATAGTATTTGCCCTTCACTATCGGTGAGAATAAAAAGATCCTCTTTCTGGTTTCGCGGCACTTTATTGTCTATGAAAAAATCGCTGAGTTTTTTCTTTCCCTTCATCCCCAGGGGATGAAACCAGTCGCCGGCAGTTGGATTGCGCAAAGTAAGCGGAAAGCTTACTTTCTCCTTATCGAAATAGGCCAGGGCCGGATTCGGGTCGAAAGAGTTTAAATCTTCCGCAGCGATTTCCTCAAAACGTAATCTGCCATTATCCGGAAGAAGGATATCCTGAGCCTCTTCCACCGTCATCTGTATAAAATCCTTTTTCTTCAATGCCGCCACAATTAGCCTCTGCCGGTCTTTAAGGCAGGTATGGGTATGGGATTGAAAAATCTTTCCTGATTGCTTGTTAAGGCTTTCATAAATATCATCCATTGTAGCAGCATTAAAGCCAAAGGGATGCAATAACTCATATAGAACAAGGCGGGAATGAGAAAGTTGCAGAATTTCTTTCAGCGGAATCATAAGTTTATCGTGTTCCCATCGCAGGTGGCGATCAGAAAATGCTTTAACAAAATCGTCGATGATACCCCTTGCTTGTGCAGCAATTTCAGAAAAGGCCATAACCGATTTGTCAAAACCCGGGTTTAGCTCACGCAAAACAGGAACCACAACCTTCCTGATTTTATTCCGCATGTACTTGTCTTCCATATTGGAGGAGTCTTCCCTGTATGCGATGGCATTCTCCAGGGCATACGCCTGAATTTCCTGGCGGGAGGCAAACATCAGCGGGCGGATGATGGAACCAGACTTTACCGGTATACCCTCCATGCCTTTCAGACCCGTGCCACGTGTAAGATTAATCAATACGGTTTCTGAATTATCGTCGCGATGGTGTGCTGTGGCAAGGTAATGACAGGAGTGTTTATTGCGTAACATTTCAAACCATTCATATCGTAAATCGCGGGCAGCCATTTGTGTGCTGATGCCCTTTTCCCTGGCCACACTCCGGGTTTCAAATGATTTAGTGAAAAAGGGAACGTAAAAGCGGGAAGCAAGAGATGCCACAAACATTTCGTCAGCATCAGATTCCATCCCCCTTAACTGGAAATTACAATGTGATATGGCAAAGCGAAAACCTGCATTATGAAAGAGATGGGCCATTACCACAGAATCAAGTCCGCCGCTAACGGCTAACAGCACTTTATCTTCAGGGAGAAAAAGCCGGTTTTTGTCAATATATTTCAGAAAACACTCAAGCAATATCATGCAACAAGGGTTCTATTGAGGTTGTCTTTGCATCGTTTTTAAACGAAACCATCCATTAAGACAGACCGAAGTTAAAAAATCCTATCCGTTTACAACAACATTTTTTCCAAACTGTAACTTTCGGATAATTCCATCCGTCCTAAACATAACAAACCCAACCGCTAAGCTGACGAGAGAACCTCAAGTAAATTACAATCACCATCAAAATCCATATGCCATGAAAGCAGTTATTAAAACAATCGTCGCAACAGCACTCATCTTTACAGCACATAGTGCATTGGCCGAATACCCGGTAAGTGTATTCAGAACTATAACCTCACAGGGTTTACAGCTGGAAATTATCAGCAAGCAGGAGCCATTGGTGGAAGATACCATTCCGTTTGATACCCGTGAGGTAGCTTATTTCTACCTTAATCAGTCAAAGGATTTGGCAGGATTAATTGACATCCGGCCATTTGTTAAACCTGAGAAAGAACTGGAAGAGGAAACCTTTGCCTCTCAACATATGATGCACCAGTTTACCAACGCGGGAAGCCGCTGATTTACAAATTTTTCTCTTATGTTGTTTTTGGATCAAAATAGCCCTGCGTAAGTGGGGCTTTTTTTATGGTTGAGAATCATTGAAGTCAGGCAAGTTCCCTGAGTGTGTTGTTTCACAAGGCATTTGCCGCAGTGAAACGCCTACACAAAGCAATCCCGACCCTTCGGGAGTACCAGCTGTGCTGGCAGGATTAAGGACACACCCAAACT